>JBOGOY010000480.1:0-4236 GCA_050748185.1 Pyrinomonadaceae bacterium | reverse complement strand
CTTTCATGTGAGCGCGGCGCTTCGCGTTTGCGCGCGTCGCAGCTCGCCACCGTGCGACAAGACACACGGCGCGTCACGGGCGACGAACAAGGAGAGTGAAAGAGACTGCGATGAAGCGTGACCGCGGCGCACCGCTCGCACGACGCCGGCCGCCGCGTCATCGATCAGCAGGTTCGACGCCGGATGTTCTCGTCGTCGTTCGCATGTCATCATGTGTGTCATCGCGTGTGCGACAGAGGCGCGCGCAAAATTATTGCGGAGAAAAATTGTGAAGTGTATTGACATGGGATCGCTTTATGTTTATAAGTCCAAGATGTTGTGCGCCGTTTAGACTTGGCCACAAGATTAAAATCGACACAGCATCTTGTGGTCTAACACTTCAACCGAGAAAAGGAGCAACGACGACTTATGGCAACTAAGAAAGCGGCTACGAAGAGCAGCAAGGGCGGCGCGAAAAAGAGCGCGGCCAAGAGCAGCGCGAAGAGCGGCGCGAAGAGCACCGCCAAGAAGAGCGCGGCCAAGAAGAGCACCGCCAAGAAGGGCGGCGCGAAGAAGAGCGCTTCGAAGAGCAGCTCGAAGAAGTAGTCTTAACCACGCTCCGCACTCGCGGAGTCAAACGCAACCTCGCTTCAGAGCGCGCACATCAACTTGCGGCCTCGCCCACGAGGCTCTTTCAAATAAGGACGGCGGGTGCTCCCACAGATGAGCAACGCCGTCCTGATTGTTTCGCGCAGTAGTCAGCAATCAGCCGGCCGAGAAAGTGCAGGGCGGTAGATAACGCGCTCTCAGATGAAACTTTTTGAGGTTATGCTTGACTGATGACTGATGACTGATGACTTCATGCTTTCCGTCGCCCTTGTCGAACCCGAAATTCCGCCGAACACCGGAAACATCGCCCGCCTGTGCGCGGCGACGCGCGTGCCGCTGCACGTCGTCGGCGCGACCGGCTTCCGCCTCGACGACCGCGCGGTGCGCCGCGCCGGGTTGGACTACTGGCCCGAAGTCGAACTGCACCGCCACCTCGATCTTGAAGCATTGCGCGCGGCGATCCCGCGGGCGCGTCTCGTCTATCTCACCACCAAGTCCGAGCGTTCGTATCTCGATTGGCAATTTACCCCGGACGACTGCCTCGTCTTCGGGCGCGAGACCCGCGGCCTGCCGGAAGAACTGTTGCGTGCCCACCCCGAATCCTGCGTCACCATCCCGATGCTCAACCCGAAAGTCCGCAGCCTCAACCTCGCCACAGCCGTCGCCGTCGTGCTCTACGAGGCGCTCAGGCAGACGAGCGCGTTCGAGGGTTGAGCTTCGCGGGCCGTCGCGACTCTCATCTCGATCTACCGCGGAGACGCAGAGAACCGCGGAAGGTCCGCTGATGTGGGAGCATAAATTCGCGCTCTCAAATTAAAAATCACTTTGCGTAAACTCCGTGCCTCCTCTGCGTCTCGGCGGTTATTCTTTCCGCCGGAGCGAAGCCGCGGCGGGACGACTAATCGCGTCGCACGTGTTAAGATGTGCGGTTTGAGAGTGACTGAAGTTTTCAACTGTGCAGAGGTATCAATGGGAGAGAGCAAAGCAATTCGCAACATCGCCATCATCGCGCACGTGGACCACGGCAAGACGACGCTGGTGGACGCGATGCTCAGACAGGCCGGGACGTTCCGCGAGAACGAGCAGGTCAGAGATCGCGTGATGGATTCGATGGATCTGGAGCGCGAGCGCGGCATTACCATCATGGCGAAGAACACGGCGGTGCGCTACGGCGACATCAAGATCAACATCGTGGACACGCCGGGCCACGCCGATTTCGGCGGCGAGGTCGAACGCGTGCTGAAAATGGTGGACGGCGTGATGCTCCTCGTAGATGCCGCCGAGGGCTGTCTGCCGCAGACGCGCTTCGTGCTCAGGAAGGCGCTCGAAGCGCGCCTGCCCGCGATCGCCGTCGTCAACAAGATCGACCGGCAGGACGCGCGCCCGCAGGAGGTCGTCAATGAAATCTACGAGTTGTTCATCGACCTCGACGCGACCGACGCGCAGATCGAGTTTCCGATCCTCTACGCCGTCTCGCGCGACGGTGTCGCGAAGAAGAACCTCGAAGACGATTCGACCACGCTGCGGCCGCTCTTCGAACAGATCGTCGAAACCATCCCCGCGCCGCGCGCCGTGCGCGACGACTCGCTGCAACTCTTAGTCGCCAACCTCGACTACAACGAGTACGTCGGCCGCCTTGCCATCGGGCGCATCTTCTCGGGCGAGATCGCGGTCGGCGACACGATACTCGTCGTCAGGCGCGATGGCACGACGCAGAAGACCCGCATCTCGCAGCTTTATGCCTTCGAAGGTCTGAAGCGCGAATCGGTCGAGCGGGCCGGCGTCGGCGAGATCGTCGCGCTCGCCGGCATCGAAGGCATCGAGATCGGCGAGACCATCACCAGCGTCGAGAATCCGCGCCCGCTCCCCGTGATCGCCGTGGACGAGCCGACCATCTCGATGATCTTCGGCGTCAACACGTCGCCCTTCTCGGGGCGCGAAGGGAAGTTCGTCACCTCACGCCAGTTGCGCGAGCGCCTTGATCGAGAGGTGCTCGGCAACGTCGCGATCCGCGTCGAAGAGACCGACTCGCCCGATCAGTTTAAAGTCTCTGGGCGCGGCGAATTGCAACTGTCGATCCTGATCGAGATGATGCGGCGCGAGGGCTACGAGGTGCAGGTTTCAAAGCCGCAAGTGATCACGCAGACGCAGGACGGGAAGTTGTTCGAGCCGATCGAGCAGGTTGTCGTCGATTGTCCCGACGAGTTCATCGGTGTCGTGACCGAGGCGATGGGGCGGCGGAAAGGTCAGATGACCAAGATGATCAACCACGGGACGGGGCGCGTGCGGCTCGAATTCGAGACGCCGTCGCGCGGCCTGATCGGCTTCCGCGGCGAGTTTCTGACGGAGACGAAGGGGACCGGTCTCTTGAACACGATGTTTTTGCGTTGGGGCGAATGGCAGGGGACTATGCGCGGGCGCGTCACCGGGAGCCTCGTCGCCGACCGCGGGGGCGACGCGACAACCTACGCGATCTTCAACCTGCAGGAGCGCGGCACGATGTTCGTCCGCCCGCAGATCAAAGTTTATGAGGGCATGGTCGTCGGCGAGAACGCGCGCGCCGTGGACTTGGACGTGAACATCATCAAGGAGAAGAAGCTGACCAACATGCGCGCCGCGAGCGCCGACGACGCGATGCGGCTCATTCCCGTCAAGGAGATGTCGCTCGAACAGGCGCTCGAATTCATCAGCGACGACGAACTGGTCGAAGTCACCCCGCAGGCGATTCGGCTGCGGAAGCGTGTGCTCGCGTCGAATCAACGCCCCAAGAAAAAGGAAGACTAAAACCGCTCGCTTTGATCGCAACCGGCCGATGGTTGCCCGTGTTGGACGTACTCCGCGGGGTCAACCCGAATGTCACGAAGTGAACCGACATCCTTCGTGAGATTCGAGTTTGGCCTCGCGGATATTTTTAGTCGGTCGTCTTATGCGCTCGGTTGTGGTGAGTTGCGGAGCAGCGGCAGATCAATAACCCACAGCGGAAGCTGTGGGACGGCGCAACAATGAAGACTCGGGAGCTACGGAGCAGCGACAGAATATCCGGCTGCGCGAGCCATCAAGCCGAACCTCCGTCGCCCGCTCCGAGGGCTCGCATCCCCGAAATGCAACTCGGTCGGATCAAGGCCGCGCGCGGCCTGCGCCTCGATCTCGCCTTCCGCGAAGAAGAGCGCGGCCTGCCGATCCAGCGGCGGAGCGGCCAGCGCCCGCGCGTCTTCTACCGCCGCGAGTTGGAGACGCAGCCGCTCGTCATCTCGGCCGGACCGGCGCGTTAAGTAGGGCGATGTGCGAATGAGTTTACCAATCACTGAAACTGAAGGGATAACGCCGGGAGCGCAGGCATCCTCGCCTGCCAAGCTCGCGTGAGCGAGCTAACTGACTTTCGCGCGGGCTCAAGTAAGTAGTGGCTTTTGATCTGTTCGCGCTCTTCGCGCTCAATGCAGGCAAAGAATCTAGCGCTCCCGGCGACGCGCGACGCTTAATGCTGTTGGTTAAGCCGTCCGCACTTCACTTTAGGTTTGAATCAGTTTTGAGGTTCTTCTCCTACTCCTTCCTCTGCCTCGTCGGGTTCGTAAAGCTCATAGCCCGTGCCGTCGTCATAGTAGTAGCTGCCGGGGCGTTGCCGCTCCGCGGGCTCGGGCTCCGGTGTTT
>JBOGOY010000479.1:0-4255 GCA_050748185.1 Pyrinomonadaceae bacterium | reverse complement strand
GCAGCAGGCGTTGATTGGTTTGCGGCGGTACGTCTGTTCGCAAAATCTGCAAGCCAAAGTCTGCAAGGAGCAATAACATGAAGAAGCAAATCGGCTTGATCACGGCGGGCTTCGTCGTCTGTCTGTCGTGCGCGTTTGTTGCCGACGCGCAAATCGCGCGGGGCGGCGCATTCACGCTCGAACAATCCGTCATTGCGGGCGGCGGCGGCACGATGAGTGCCAGCGGAACGTTCGAGGTTAGCGACACCATCGCACAGCACATTGCCGCGACTTCGCGCGGCGGCGATTTCACGCTCGACGGCGGCTTTTGGTTTCATGGTGACATGATCATGACACCCGTCTGCGCCGTTGACGTAACCGACCGCCTCTCCGTCACGCGCGGCAGCTTCCGACAGAACTTCATCACGCGCCGCTTCACACAGACCATCACCATCCAGAACTCCGGCGCATCTCCCGTGCAAGGTGAACTAGTCTTTGTGCTCGACAACCTGAGTAGCGCCGCCGCGCTCTTCAACCCGACCGGCGCCACACTCTGCGCCGCGCCGCTCGACAGCCCTTTCGCGAGCGTCCACATCGGCGACGACTCGGTGCTCACGCCCGGCGAGAGCGTCACGCTGACTCTCGAATTTACGAACTCTAATCCACGTCAGTCCATCGCCTACACTCCGCGCCTGCTCTCCGGCAACAACGCGAGGTAGCTCTGCCCACCGACAGGAGGACATAAATGTTTCGCTTCCCTCAACCGCTCACGCCCGTCCTGCTCCTGCTCGCCTGCCTGCTCTTCGCCAGCGCACAGGAAGCGCACGCCGACGCGATCAGCATCAACACCTCGACCGTGCTGCTCGACGCGACGAACTTTACACCGGGCACAACCTACTACGCCGTCTTTCAACTCACCGGCGGCGGCACGGATAACAACTCGGCTTTGCTGGCAAACTTCAACTTCGGCAGCGGCAACGCCATCGCACGTGCCCCCTCAGACCCGACCTTCGGTACTTTCATCATCACGCCCGACCCGAACGCTTCAGGAGGAATCGGGCAAGCGGGGGTGACGCTCACGCTCGACATCACGCCGGGCGATGCCTTCAGCCTCTACGCGCAACAGTTCATCGCGGGCAACGAATTCTCGTTTATGTTCTCTCTGACGAATAATTTTCTGCCCGGCAATTCCTTCGACGGCTTCACCTTTCAGCTCTACGACGCGAGTTTTGGCGCCTTGCTCTTCGAGCAGACGTTCGACCTCACGGGCGCGCCGCAAGCCGTTCCCGAACCGGCGACGATGCTGCTCGTCGGCACCGGGCTGGCGGGTTTGGCCGGGGCAATGCGACAACGCCGCAACAAAGATTCTTCGCGCGTCGGCTAGTTCCGCATCAGCCGTCGTGCAAGGCACAGCCTCGCTCAGGATGAAGCAGGCGTGAATGCAGTGAGACACAGGCTCAGCGCGTTCACGCTACAGGCGTGTCCGCACTTTCCCCTTGCGCCCTTCGCCTTTCTCCTTTCGCGCGTTCGGGCAACCGCCGGGAGGGGTCAGGCATCTTGATTTTGTCCCGCTGAGACTCTAAAATTCACGCTGAAAGTTATGGCGATGCTGGCGTTTAGCCTCAGTCGGGATTTCTGCAGAGGCTCTCAGGCGTCGCCGTTTTTGTGGGCGTCACTGCCGTCCGCGCTTTTCCAAAGGGTTTCCCGTTTTTCCGAAGCGCCGCCCGGTCGCCGACCTTGAAGAGGCGGACTTGTCAGGGCGGCGCAACCGAGTCACAACAGTCACCGGCTCGAACAGGAGTTAACACTATGTCTCGTCTCAACTGGCTACGCATCCCGGCCCTGATCCTCGCTTGGACGCTTGCCGCCCCCGCCACCTCGCTGCTGGCGCAGGACAAGAAAAAGAAGAAGAACGATGACCAATCGATTGATGAGCGTGAGCACAACGTCAGGAAAGAGGTCAAGGAAGTTTATAAGAAATGGCTGAACAACGACGTCGCCTACATCATCACGGACCCCGAGCGCAATGCGTTCAAGAAGCTGGTCAACGACGAGGAGCGCGAACAGTTCATCGAGGCCTTCTGGCGGCGGCGTGATCCGGACCCCGACACGGAAGAGAACGAGTACAAAGAAGAGTATTACGAGCGCATCGCCTACGCCAACGAGCACTTCGCCTCGGGCATTCCCGGCTGGAAGACCGATCGCGGCCGCATCTACATCGCCTTCGGCAAGGCCGACGAGGTCGAGTCGCACCCGTCGGGCGGCTCTTATGACCGACCCTCCTACCACGGCGGCGGCTCGACGACGACCTACCCGTTCGAGGTCTGGTTCTACCGCTACATCGAGGGCGTCGGCTCCGGCGTCGAGATCGAGTTCGTCGATCCGACCGGCACTGGCGAGTATCGCATTGCCCGCTCGCCCGACGAGAAGGACGCGCTGTTATTCGTCCCCGGCGGAGGGCTGACCCTCAACGAGCAACTCGGGCTTTCCAGCAAGACCGACCGCATCGCCTACGGCAACCAATACCAGCGCGAGCAGGACAGCCCGTTCTCGCGCCTGCAACTGATCGCCGACCTGTCGAGAGCGCCGGCCATCAAGAACGCCGCGTTGAACGATCTGATTACCTCTTCACCCTCGTTCGACGAAAACCCGCTCAACTTCGACATGCGGATCGACTTCTACCGAATGTCGGATGAGCGCGTGGTCACGGCCTTCACGGTTCAGACCGAGAACGACGAGTTGACCTTCACCGACATCGGCGGCGTCCAGACCGCGCGGATGAACATCTTCGGCAAGATCACGTCGCTCGCCGGCCGGCGCGTCGGCATCTTCGAGGACGTAGTGACGGCGCAGGCCACCGCGCAGGAGTTGATCAACATCAAGGGCCGCAAGTCGGCCTACGGCAAGGCGCTGGCGCTGCCGCCGGGCACTTACCGCGTGGACGTGATCGTGCGCGACATCGCTTCGGGCGCGACCCAGATCAAGAAGATCGGATTCACGGTGCCGAAGTACGATGCGAAGCAACTCTCGACCTCGACGCTGGTGCTCGCCGCGAAGTTGCAGGACCAGTCGGGCCAGCCGTCGGCCAGCCAGTTCAACATCGGCCAGTACAAGGTCATCCCGAACGTCTCCGGTATCTTCCGCAAGGGCGACGCGGTCGGCGTCTACATGCAGGTCTACAACGCCGGGATCGATCAGACGACATTGCGGCCTTCCGTAGACGTGGATTACGTGCTGTTAAAGGACGGCAAGGAACTCGGCAAGCTGACGGAAGACTGGCGCGGCATGTCCGACGCGGGCCAGCGCCTGACGCTCGCGCGCCTCGTCGAGACCACGCAACTCGCGCCCGGCGATTACGAACTCGCGATCCGCATCCGCGACCGCGTCTCCGGCCAGTCGCTCTCGCCGTCGTCGAAGTTCACGATCGTGCAGTAAAGACAGGGTTTCAGGTTTCAAGTTTCAGGTTTCAGGTTGGGTTTTCAAGTGCGGTTGTAACTTGAAACCTCAAACCTGAAACCTGAAACTTTTTATGCCCTCTCGTCCCGCCTGAGCGCGTTGACTAAGAGGTGCGCGCGGCGCGTCGGTTCGGGCTGGCGGTAGCCGCCGTCGCAAGCCAGCGTGAGCTTAATGGCGTCTTCGAGGTTGATGAGGTGGCCGGGCGAGACGAAGATCGGCTGCACCTTATGCTTCGTGCGGAGGGCCGCGCCGACCGTCTCTTTTCTTTTCACGTCAACCAGCGGGGACCAACCGCCGCGCTCCGGCGCGGGCTCTTCGTACTTCCCTACTAATACTGACTTCGCGCAGCCGAGCGTCGGACGGTCGAGCATCAGCCCGACGTGCGAGGCGATGCCGACGCGACGCGGGTGCGCGATCCCCTGCCCGTCGAACATTACCGCGTCGGGCTCGATCTTCAGTTTCGCCCACGCCTCCAACATGGACGGCGACTCGCGGAACGACAACAGCCCCGGCACATAAGGAAACTTCGTCTCGCTCACCACGCCGACTTCCTCCAACACTTCGAGCGACGACAATCTGAGCACCACGACGCCGGCATACACGACCGGCGAGAACTTGTTGAACGAAATATCCGCGCCCGCGATCGTCTCGATCTCGCGCCCGAGCGGCTGAACGCGGACGCGCTCGCGCAACTGCTTCTGCAATTCGACCGCTTCGCGCGGCGTGAGGTTCCAGTCGTGTAATTGTTCGTAGTGAGCCATTATTAAACCTCTCCGGCATGCCGTCCCGGAGGGACGACTGACAATAGCGAGAGCGATTG
>JBOGOY010000478.1:0-4261 GCA_050748185.1 Pyrinomonadaceae bacterium | reverse complement strand
GCCTTATTGAGCGCGAGGCGGAAAGCGCTGCGGAGGGACCACTGCGGAGTGAAAGCGTGCGAGAGGATCGCGCCGCCTTTCAACTGTTGGTACTTGTAGGGAATGCCGGGATCGCCGAGGTAGGTTCGGGACGAGATGGGCGCGACGCCCGATCCGACGGCGACGAGGCCGCGGTCGATGAGGCTCGTGCCCTTCATCACTTCGGCGTCGAAGTTGAGCGAGGTTTTGTCGCCGACGATCCACGTCAGAGAGGGGGCGGCGAAGTAGCGTTCTTTCTCGACGAAGTCGCGGAAGGTGTCGGCGTTTTCGGAGGCGGCGTTGAAACGGTAGAGCAGAGTCTTTCGCGCGTTGAGTGGACCACCCAGATCGAAGCTCGGGCGGAAGAGGCCGAACTTGCCGCCGATCAGTTGCGCGGAATAGTGGTGCTCGGCGAGCGGCTTTTTGGTGACGAGATTGACAACGCCCGACGGATCGAGCCGCCCGAAGAGCACCGAGGCCGGCCCCTTGAGCACCTCAACGCGCTCGACGTTCGAGGTCTCGTGCGCGGCGCGGTTCGAGTTAAAGTCGTTGCGAAAGCCGTCCTTGTAGGTGTTGCGCGAAGAGGTGAAGCCGCGGACGGTGAAATCTTCGGCGCGCCCGCCGGAACTGTTCGGCACCGAGACGCCGCTCACATTCCGCACCACGTCGCCGATCGTGACGGCCTGCTGCTCTTCGATCACCTGCCGGGTGATGACCTGAATGGATTGCGGCGTGTCGCGCAGGGCGATATCGGTCCGCATCGCGGTGGTCGCGGTCGCCGCCTGATAGCCTTGTTCCCCGGCGTTGACGGTCACGAACTCGTCGAAGCCGCGTGGGACCATCCTGATCTCCACGCCGCGGCTCTCCTGCCCGGCGCGCAGCGTGACGGCGCGCGGCGGCGCGTTGAAGTTTTCCGCCGTGACGCTCAACTCGTATTCGCCCGGCGCAAGCCCGGCGAAGGTGAACGTGCCGTCGGTTGGAATGATCGCGCTGCGCTCCGCGCCCGTCCGCACGTTCCTGAGCGTGATGGTTGCGCCCTCGATGGCGGCCCCCGCCGTGTCGAGCACGCGACCGAAGAGCGGCCCGGCGGTTGGAGTCGTTTCGGCGCTGGTGGGCGTCTCGGAACTGCCGCCGCGTGACCCCGCTTCCTGACCGAAAGCGTGAGGGACGACAACCGGCGCGAGGCATAACAGCGCCGCGAAAATGATCCTGAACAAGCGCGGAAAGATTGAGGGCGGGTGGGCGTGTGGCAGCAGGTGGGCGGGCAGCAGTGTCTGTGGTCTGTCGGCGTACATCGTTTGACCTCCTGTGTGAGCGCGCAGGGCCGCGCGAATGCTCGCGTCCGGCGCTGCGCCTCGATCGAGTTTTTTGAGGTGTGCTACGATGTGCGCGGCACACCTTCGGATACGTTTGGCGAAACGGCTCTGAGCGGTTCGTGTCGATAGGGGGCGGTGACGTTAGCGCGTCGCCGCTCCTTTTGTTTTGGCCCGTAGTCAGTTGCACATGATCGGGCAACTGGATGGTTAAGTTGAGCCGCTTAAGACGGGGCGGCACTGAACAACTGACTACGGACCACGGGACAAGTTCAGAATCTGAACTTTAATCCAGCCTGCACCAGCCGCGGAGTGCCCGGCAAAATGCCGCGCGCGCGGTCGGCGATGTAGGTGCGGTCGAACAGGTTCTTGATGGTGAAGAAGAAAACCGTCCGCAGTTGCTCCACGTCGTAGTTCGCCGTCGCGTTCCAGACCGTGAAACTGGGGATGCGCCCGAGTTGCCCGCTCTGGCGCAGGCTCTCAGGCACCGTCACGCCGTTGAAAACGCGCGGCACTTCCCGGAAGTTGAGGTCGTCGGCGAACTGGCCGCCGACGTAATTGGCCTCGATGAACGCATCGAGCCCCGAAGGGTGCGCGTAGCCGACGCTCGCGTTGAGCAGGTGCTCGGGCGCGTAAGGAAGTCGGTTGCCTGTGATCGGGGTGTTCGAGAAACCGCCGAGGTTGCTGAAGCGCACGCCGCGGTATTCGGCCGTGGGCAGAAACGTGTAGGCCGAGCGCAGGTAAAAGTTGTGGCGCGAGTCTGTCAACGCGCCGGTGTCGAGCCGGCCGGTGAACTCGAAGCCCTGATGGAGTGTCTCGCCGCCGTTCGTCAGCGTCGCGCCCGCGCCGCCTGCGAGGCTCGCCGGGACGATCTGGTTCTCGTAATCCATGCGGAAGAAAGTCGCTTCCAGCCTGATGGCCCGGTGCGGCGCGCCGCGAAAGCCGAGTTCGTAGTTCCAACTTAACTCAGGATCGAGTTCGACCGTGCCGCCCGTCGTGTTGCTGATCACGTCTTCGGTGCGCGGCGGCGCGAAGCCGCGGTGGACGCCGGCGAAGACGGTCAACCTTGACGTCGGGTTGTAGGCGACGCCGATTCCGGGGACCAGTTGCGTCAGGTCCGTGCGGCCCGTCACGCCGCGGCCCGCGTTGGCCAGCCGGTTGGTGCGCTGATATTCGACGTGCTCGACGCGCAGTCCGGGTGTGACGGTCAAGTCGCCGAAGTGGAAACGGTTCTGGACGAAGCCGGAGTAAGCCTGATTGCGGCGATCGTTGCTCTCGGCGACGATGCCGTCGCGCGCGTCCGGCAGGTCGCCATTTTTCTGCAGGCGATCCTGCGTCTCGAAGTGCGCGCGGAATCCGACCTCCGTTTCGCTGCGGACGCCGAACAAGCGGTGGTTGACGCGCAGGCGCGGCTCGACGCCGACGAAATAATACTGACGCAGTCGGCCCTCGTTGCCGCAGGTCGTGTTGAGATCGGCCATGCTGCGACAGTCAGGATCGACGTTCAGGCGGTTCGACCGTTGCAGAGAGTTGCTCGACTGTCGCCACCAGTGGCGCTTGAAGTAAGAGCCGTAGAGGTTCGTGGTCAGCACCGCGTTGGGCGTGAAGACGTAGGCGTGCGTGGCCGAAGCGCCGAAGCGATCACCGTAAAAGAAGTCGTTGCGGAAAGGGTTCTGGCGCGGATCGGCGCGGTACTCGTCTTCGCGCAGGCCCGTGTAGGCGACGTTCGAGTCTTCGCCGTAATAGTTGAACTTCGTGGTCAGCGCCTGCTTCGTGTTGAACGTCGTGACGGACTTAAAGTTGAAATCGTTGAGGCCGGAGCGGACGTTTGCGCGCGCGCCTTCGCCCTGCTTGCGCGTGTAGTCGAAGAGCAAGCCGGTGTTGCCGAGCGTGAAGCCGTAGTTGGCGTGGCCGTTGAAATAATTTCGGTTGCCGCCGGTCAGTGTGACAAAGCCCGCGGCCTTCTCGGGCGGCGTGCGCGTCACGTAATTGATGACTCCGCCGATGGTCTGCGGGCCGTGGAGAATCTGGCCCGAGCCCTTCAACACTTCGACGCTCTCGAAGCGATCGATCGGCGGGTGGTAGTAAGAAGCGTTGTCACCGTAAGGCGCATAGGTCAGCGGGATACCGTCTTCCAGCAGCAGCACTTTGGTGGAGCGCGTCGGGTTCAGGCCGCGAATGCCGATGTTGGGCCGCAAGCCAAAGCCTTCTTCGTCGCGCACATTGACGCCCGAGATTTTGCGTAGCGCCTCGGTGGAAGTGAACGCGCGGCTATTCTCCAGCGTGCGCTGATCGATGATCTCGATGGAGCCGGGGATATGCTCAACCGTGCCGGGCGTGGCCGCGAGATAGCTGGCCGTGACGACGACCGACTCGGCAAGCGAGCCGGGCGCGAGGACCAACTCGAACGTCTGCGCGCCAGCGGTCGGCAGAGTCAGGTCACGCTCGACCGGGGTAAAGCCCTCGCGCGTGGCCGAGAGTTGATACGCGCCTTGCGGCAACCCTCTGAAAGAGAACTGGCCGGCGGCGTCTGTATTCGTGGTCAGTTCATGACCGGTTCGTGTCTCCCGCAAGGTGACGGCAGCCCCGCTGACGGCGGCTGAGTTCTGATCGAGCACGCGCCCGGAAAGCTCGGCGGTAGGCGTCTGGGCTTTAAGACAAGGCGTGAGAACGGCGACGAGCAACGCGGCGGCGCAGAGCAACACGCGCAGGTGTAGTGACATAGTAAAACGGGCCTTTCAGGTAAGTTTCAAGAGAGCGACTTGATCCGAAGTCGAAAGATGTTGACTGTGAAAATGATTTTCAATTTCAGGCATGGTGAAGATATAACGGCATATTCGGGCTGTCAAGCGTGTTGCAAAGAATTAAGGTTCAGCTACCGGGAGGAATTTGTGAGATTGGGACAAAGGGGTATGGACAAGGATGTGAGA
>JBOGOY010000477.1:0-4266 GCA_050748185.1 Pyrinomonadaceae bacterium | reverse complement strand
AGTGCATACAGACCGAGGGCGACAAGACGTGCTGCGTAAACGAACTGCTGATCCGTGTCGGGCGCTCGATGTGGATGCCACGCCTGAGCAACCGCGACTGGCCGTGCATCTTGTGGCAGGCGAGCGAGCAATTGCCGCAACGGATGCACAGGTCCATGTCCATCACGAGCAGGTTGGTGCCGTCCACAAGGCCCGTCGTGATCTCCTTCTCGGTCGAGACGACCACCCGGTTATCGAGCGACCGTAGGAGATCGACGTCGTCGTCCGCCATCGAGAACTCGGGGAAGCTCTTGAGTACGGCGTCGCGCAAGGACGGGTTGGTTCGCAGGTGCGAGATCGAGATTTCGAGCACCTCGGTGCGCGCCAGCACGGTCGCCGTGTATTTCCAAGTCCGTTCGGTGTTGACGCCTTCGAGGCCGAGACAGTTACCGGCCCCGAGGAAGTCGATGCCGACGTCCTCCTCGTCGAGGCCCATCGTCATGTCGAGGATCGCCGGGTTGAAGTCGATGCCGCGCACGCGGCGGACCCAGCCGTTTTTGACGAAGACGATGCGCTCGACCGACTCGCCCTCGCGATGCAGCACGTGGTTTTTGCCATACACCATGAAGCGGGCCGCGTCGCCGAGTTGTTTCAGCAGTTCAGTTGAGAAGGCGCCGTCGGACGCTTGCCGCACGTCTTCCAGCGTCCGGCCGAGGCCGTGCTTGCGGTAAGTGCGGTCGAGCGAGTTGCCGAACTTCGGGAGCTTACGCAGCAGGCGCAGGGCCGGGCGAGTGACTTCGAGGACGGTCGCCGTCGCGCCGGGCGGAACGACGACGGTCGCGTTACGCGGGACGCCCGCGAGGATCGCCATCTCGCCGAAGCTGACGCCGATGGGCAACTCGCCCACCTTGTTCTGCTGGCCCCGCTCGTCGGCGACGTACGCATCGAGCTTGCCATCAACCGTGATGTAAAAAGTATTACTGCCCCAATCGCCCTGTCGGATGACCTCTTCGCCGGGCTCGAATTCGTAGAGCTTGACGTAGGGGCCGACCTTCTTGCCGTTATAATTACGCCCGTAAGCGATGACTTCGAGGTCGAGTTCGTAGGCGTAGTGGCCGTCATGTTTGTCCAGCAGTTCCGCGATGATGTCCACCTTGCTGATGGCGTCGAGGATAGTGCTGTGCTTCTTAATCTCGCGCGGCATAGAGATAGAGTCCGATCTATTTTGAAGAGCGAATACGAGAACGACACCGAAAGAGAGACCGGTGATTCAGCCGAGGAAGGCTCCGGTTTGAACGCGGCGCATTATAGCACTTGGCCGCAGTGCGGAATCAAGAAAATAAGACCTGTGATGACGCGGGAATCTGCTTCCGCCCGGCGCAACGTTTCAGACGTTTACGCGAAAGCGATGCGGGCGCAGTTTCGGGAACTTCCACGCGCACGCGGCGTGAACGGGATTGGAGACACCTTCGGGGGGAAGTGTATAATTTCGTCTCCGATCCGGATCGTGCCGCGGGACTGTTTGGAACGAGCCCGCGCCGGATTTAAGTCGAACCTGCCTCTCCTGAATGAGCGTACTGACCTCAATCGACGAAATCGCGCTTGCGCCGGCGACCGTGGTGTCGGGTGTCTCTGCTGCTGCCGCCTCGGTGTCGGTTGCCGCGGCGGTGGTCGAGGTGTCCGAACACCTCTCCGACCACCTGCTGCTTGAGGCGGCGCGGACGGGCGACGAGGCGGCGTTTGCAGAACTGGTCAGGCGCTACCGAAAGCAGATCACGAACTTCGTCTACAGGATGACGAATGATTACGAACTGGCAGTCGATCTAGCGCAGGAGACTTTCCTGCGTGTCTACCGCGCCGCCGACCGCTACCAGACCGGCTACGCCTTCTCGACTTACATCTACCGCATCGCCGCGAATCTCGCGATCAGTGAATTACGGCGGCGCAAGCGGCGGCGGCTCGTTTCGTTGAGCGGATTCTTTCAGGGAGGCGAGCAGCGCGGCGAACCGGCCGAGTTCGACCCGGCGGACGAGACTCCCTTACAAGACGCGACGCTGGTTGACGTGGAGCGTCGCCGGGCCGTGGCGCGAGCCATCGCCACGCTGCCGGAGAAGTATCGTCTGCCGCTCGTGCTGCGCGACGTCGAAGAGCGGAGCTATGAAGAGATCGCGCAGATACTGGAGATGAGCGAAGGCACGGTCAAGTCGCGCATCAGCCGCGCCCGCTCGTTTTTGCGCGAAAAACTACAGCAGTATTTGTAGGAGCGTTTTTAATTTATGAATTGCCATCATAGCCGGATCGAGATCGACGAACGGATGGGAGCTTTGCCCCTTAGCGCCGGCGCTCGGGCGCACTTGGAGACTTGCGCGGAATGCCGCGCTTTCGCGGACGCGCGGCTGGGGCTGCGAGCACTGGTCGGCGGGCTGGGACGCATCGACGCGCCCGCGGACTTCGAGTTTCGCCTGCGCGCGCGGCTCGCCGTTGAGAGGAGTCACAGTTCAAAGGCGGGGTGGACGGCTTGGGCGACCCGTGGACCCGTTGCTTCCGCTTGGCTCGGCGTGGCCGCGTGTCTCGTGCTAAGCGTCGGCGTTGGTTTCTACATCCAACGCTCCGGCCAAATTGCTCTATCTGGCGAAAACTCGACAATCGCGCGAAATCAAAATAGCGGGCTTGACCAAAGTCCAGACACGCCCCTGCCCCACAACCCTCGCGTCGTCGTCGAAACGGCCGCGGGTAGTCCTGACGAGGCGGTGACTACCAAGCAGTCTGAGTCTCACCTGTCGCCGCCAGTCGCGGAGAGCAAGAATCGCCGGCCCATACTCAGGCCGCACACTGCTTCAGTCGCTACGCGCCGTCAGAGCGGCCGGCCGTTTGAGAACAGTCACGACGTTTTGTCTACCGGGGCTTCGCCAGAGTTTGCTCAAACCGCTCCCGACTTGCGACAACGGATCCCGGTGCAGGTCAATGCTTCGTCCGAGCCGATGCGTATGGAACTCAGGGACTTTCAGGGCGCTTCGCGGATCGTCACGGTTGACCCGGTGGCGTTCGGTTCAAGGGACGCGCTGGCGGGCCAACGCCGCGAGGTCAAGCCAATTTTTGCCTCGCACAAACAAGGGGTGTGGTAACAGCCGTGTCGCAGTTTGAGAACACACATCAACTTCCAAGCGCCGCGGTCAGAGCCTTCCGCGCCGCGCTTGACTACCGGCGCGCGGCCTTTGTTTCACTGCTGCTGTTTCTCGTCGGCGTTGGGGGCAAAGTTCAGACGTTTGCCCAAACGGGAACCGTCACCGCGTCGCCGGCCCCGTCTGCCCCCATGGCCCAACCCGCGGCGCCGAGGCGGCGCGATGTCGTCATCAGTCGCGGGGCGGTCACGTCTCGTCAGGCGGAGCCGGCTGGTGCGGCGGCGATGCCTGTGCTCGCGGTTATGCACCGACTGCGGGGCTGGAAACTGCGCGCTCTGTTAACGCCGCCCGACGCCCCTTTCGCTCCGACCTTTGACGATAAATTTGTCCGCACGCACATCGTCGCTGGCTACCTTATGCCCGATGGGCGCTCGGTCATGGCCCGTCTCCCGCAGGCGGAGGCGGAGATGCTCAACTTCTCCTCCGAGTTTCGTCGGATGGGGACTGCCCCTTCGAGCTTTGACGAAGAGTTGTTAGTCGTGAGGCGCGACGGTGAGCAATTCAAGGCCGAGTTCGTCGGCGTGGACGGCATCACGGGACTGTCGCTGCTGGAAGCGACAGGCTCAGTCCTGCTCCCTGCGCCGACAAGTGTGGCGCGGGTGGCCGCTTACTCCCAGCCCCTGCGTTCCGGCCAGCGCGTGCGACTCATCGCGCCGGTCAGCGCCGACTCCGCCCTCCAATCCGTGCCGCCGAAAGCTGAAGACGCGCCGGTCGGCGACGAGGGCGTCCTGTACATGGACCTCTCAGAGGCGTCCGGGCAACTGAAAGAGATTCAACGCTCGCCCTCGGGACGGCCGGCAAGGTTTACGGTCCAGCTTGAGAAGGCGACACCCGAATGGGCGGGCGGCGTCGCGTTCAATGAGGCGGGCGAGTTGGTCGGCATCGTCGAGCAGAGCGGCGAGCGGGAGATGAGCCTGCTGCCGGCGGCGGTGGTGCGCGGCGCAGCCGCGCGCATACAGGCGCGCCGCGCGAGCGTCCCGCAACCGTGGCTCGGCGCTCGCGGCGACGCCGTGGCGCGCACTTCGCTCGAACTGTTCGTCAGGCGCGGGTGGCCGCGCGACGCGGCGCTTGAAATGTTGAACCGTCAGCGCGGGGTGTTGCTGAC
>JBOGOY010000476.1:0-4268 GCA_050748185.1 Pyrinomonadaceae bacterium | reverse complement strand
CCCCGAATCCTTCGCCGCCGCCTCGGCCCCGAGCGGCTTTTTTCAGACGCTCGCGCTGCGTGGCGAACTGCCGATCAGCCTGCGCTTTTACCAGTTGAACTTTTACGGTCAGGACACTTGGCGCGTGCGCCCGAACCTCACCCTCTCGTTCGGACTGCGCTATGAATACAACACGCCGCCGCGCGAAATGAACCGGCAGATCGAGGACACATTCGACGCGCCCGAACTTCAGTTCGTGCCCGGCCTCAGGCGGTTCATCGGCGAACGCGAACGCATCTTCGAGCCCGACCGGAATAATTTCGCCCCGCGCGTCTCGGTCGCTTACTCGCCCGACTTCTTCGGCCGCGATCGTTACGCGACGGTGCTGCGCGCCGGCTACGGTCTTTACTACGATCAGATTCTCGGCGCGGTCGTTAGCCAGTCCAGAAACGTCTATCCGTCGTACCTGACGGTCAACTTCGCCGGCGGCCTCAATAATCTCCGCTTCGTCCCCGGCTCGTCACCGCGCGGCGACGCCTGCGTCGGGTTCTTCAACCAGTGTCAATTCCAGATCGTCAACCCGAGCAACCGGCTGCCGATCCTCGGCGCGCCGCTCTCGAACAACATCCGCATCGTCCAGCCCGGCACGCTGAACACGGTCAACCCGTCGCTCTCGTTCGCGCAACTCGTCTCGTTCGTCAACTCGATCGTGCGCGGGCCGGACGGCGCACCCAATGTCAGCGGCTTCGGCGTCACCATCCCCGAGCAAAACCTGAAGATGCCGATGGCGCATCACTTCAGCTTCACTTGGGACCAACAGTTCGGCCCCACACTCGCGCTGTCGGTCGGCTACATCGGCACGCGCGGCCGGAACCTGTTGCGCTTTAACACGCCGAACCTCGGCCCCAACGCCTACGTCTCGCCGCTCACTTTCAGCTTGCTGAACGAGGGCAACGCCAGCAACCTCGCCTTCACCCCGAGCTTCTTCGGCCTGACGCTCTCGCCCGGCGCACAGCTTTCCGCCGACAACACGCGCATCGTGGGCGGCCGACCCGTCGCCGACGCCGGCACGATCTACCGCTTCGAGTCTTCGGCCAGTTCCGATTACGACGCCTTGCAGGTGCAACTCCGCACGCGCCTGCGCCGCACGCTTCAGATGCAGGCCTCTTACACTTTCTCGAAGGCCGACGACGACGTGTCGGATGTGTTCGACTTGGCGGGCGCATCCAGCCTGCCCCAAAACAGCCTCGACCTCAGCGGCGAGCGCGGCCCGGCGAACTTCGATGCGCGCCACCGCTTCGCTTACAACTTCATTTACAGCCTGCCCACTTTCGACGGCCGCTCGACCTTCCTGCGCGCGCTCTTCGGCGACACGCAGATCGCCGGAATCGGCCAGTTCCAGACGGGCCAGCCGTTCACCGTCAATAGCATCTTCGACGTTAATCTCGACGGCAACCTGACCGACCGGCTCGACAGCGCCGACGGGCTGGTCCGCACCGGCGACCGCCGGCAGCCGCTTCGCCTGACGGCCGATCCAACCGCCCTGCTCGCGCCCGTCGGCCAAGACGGAAGCGTCGGGCGCAACAGCTACCGCGCCGGCAACTTCCTCGAAGTCGATCTCGCGCTCATCAAAAACTTCCGCTTCGGCGAGAGTCAGGGCGTCGGTCTACGGGTTGACGTCTTCAACGCGACGAACCGCGCCAACTATGGCATCCCCGTCCGTTTCCTCGAAGCCCCCGGCTTCGGTCAAGCGGTCAACACCGTCACGCCGGGGCGGCGCGTGCAGGTTTCGCTGAAATATAACTTTTAAGTGTGACAGATGAGGACGTTAGTGGATTGCGGCTGACCGTTGAATGAACGACACAGAAAAACTTAGAGACAGCATCGCTCGGGCGTTTACTTTATCGCTGGAAGAGCCGGATGTTGCGCGCGAGATAGCATTTCATATGACGGATTGGGATCATAATGTTGATGATCTTGTCAGGTTGTATGACCAGCCTGAAGCATTCAGCGACAATGACATCCGGAATATCGTTATACGGTTTTTAGCTCACGTTCCCAATCATGTGGCGGCAGCAAAGAAGCTGGCAGGGTTGGGGCCGATTGAAGATGTGTTTGAAGTGGGTGTACTTGAGGATGATGAGTAAAGGAAATGAAACAGCCTTAACCAATGCTGCTTATCGTCACCTGTTACTTTTGCAATGAATCCTACCGCCCGGCCCCGAATTAAAATCTGCTGCATCGGGAGCGTCGAAGAAGCGTGGCTGGCGATCGAGCACGGCGCGTCGGCCGTGGGACTCGTCTCCGCGATGCCGAGCGGCCCCGGCGTGATCGCGGAAGAATTGATCGCGGAGATCGTCAGAAGTTTGCCGCCGGCAGTCTCGTCCTTTCTTCTCACCTGCCGGCAGGACGCTCCGTCCATCATCGAACAGCAACGCCGCACCGGCGCGAATACCATTCAACTCTGTGACCGCTTGGAGTCGGGCAGCTACGCCGATTTGCGCCGCGCTCTGCCCGGCGTCTCGCTGGTCCAAGTGATTCACGTCACCGATCCTGCATCGGTCGCGGAGGCCGTCGCGGTCGCGCCGCACGTTAATGCCGTCCTGCTCGATTCGGGCAATCAATCCTTGCCGGTCAAAGAACTCGGCGGTACCGGGCGGACACACGATTGGTCCCTTAGCCGGAAGATCAGAGAGACGCTGGATGTTCCCGTCTTCCTCGCGGGCGGCCTCACTTCAGCGAACGTCGCCGAGGCGATCAGGCAGGTTGGCCCCTTCGCTGTGGACGTGTGCAGCAGCGTGCGTGCGGAAGGACGGCTGGACGAGAGGAAACTAGCGGACTTCTTCGGCAATATGCCGGCTTGCTAACGCGAGGCGGGCGCACTCGGTTGTTTAATACTCGAGTGCGCCCGCCTGTTTTGCTAAACATTTACCGCGGAGGCGCAGAGGGGCGCAGAGGATGTAAGCCCTTTGAGATTAAATCATCAACAATGATCTTAGAGATCAAGTTCATCCTCTCAACGCTTCTCCGCGCCACCTCTGCGCCTCTGCGGTGAACGACTCTTCAACAGTCACTCGGCTAACGCCCTAAAACTCAAACTTCAAAGCCAACTGCACCTGCCGCGGGTCGCCGACGCCTTGGCGCAGGAACCCGTCGAAGTTGAACAGGCCCGGCGTGACGAGCGGGTTGATGTTGTTCTCGGTGTTGAAGGTATTGAACATTTCGACGACCGGGATGAGCGCCAAACGCTCGCCGAACTTGAAGGGGCGTTGCAGACGCCAATCGAATGAGAAAAACTCGTTGTTCTTACGCAGGCTGTTGCGCCCGCAGTCGGTGCCGTTAACGACGCGCGTGCGCGTGTTTGAAGGGCTGCACGGAGCGCCCGAGCCGTCGCCGAGCGGGTTGACCGTGATCGGCTGGGCCGAGCGAGCCTGCACGCGCGCGTTGGCCTCAAAGCCGGCGGGCAGTTGCATATTCGTGTAGAAGTTGAAGCGGTGGCGGATGTCTCGGTCGGAGAGCGAATAGTCGCGCGAGAAGTCGAAGCGGTTGAACGAGCGATCGGTGAACGGGTCGCGCTCGTTCGAGTCGTCGTCGTAGTCTTTCGAGAAGACGTAGTTGCCCTCGAACTGGAACCCGCGACTGAAACGCTTGCGGACGCCGACGGTCAGCGCGCGGTAAAGCGACTTGGCCGAACTCGACGCGACGAACACGTCGCCGAGTTGCGGGCCGAAGGGCGGCGGGCCGGTGTAGGCCACGGTATTTCCGTTGGCCGGCGTCACGGCCGGCAGCGAGCCGATGTTGATATTGACGAAGCGCGTCAGGTGCACGCCCTTCGCGTGAGTGAAGTCGAAGTACATCGCCACGTCCGTGGCTAGTTCCTGCTCGAAGGCAACGTTCGTGGTGTAGATGCGCGGGTTGGCGTAGTCGCGGCTGAAGACGCGGACGCCGGTGAAGTCGTTGAACGTGCCGGCCGGCAACACGGGCGGAGTGACGAGGCCGGGCCACGTCGGGGCCACCGCCGACTGTGGGATGCCGAAGCCGAGAAGGAGGCTGATGAGATCTGTGTTTCGGAAAATGGTCTGTTGCTGCACGCCGTTGGTGGTGATCGAGCCGACCTGCGTGAGCATGTTCTGGCGCGCGTTGTAGATGCCGTAGTTGGCGCGCACGACCGACTTGCCGTTCGAGTTGATGTCCCACGCGAAGCCGACGCGCGGTTGAAACATCTTCTTCTTATCGGGGAGCGTGCCGTCCGAAGGGAAGCGCGAATCGTTCAAGAAACGACCATAAGC
>JBOGOY010000475.1:0-4268 GCA_050748185.1 Pyrinomonadaceae bacterium | reverse complement strand
CTTCCTCACTGGGTATCGGCTCACTTTAATGTTTGTTTGCGCGTGCCTGTTCGTCGGAGCAAGCACGCGCGTCAACTCTTTCGCACAGGACCAAACGCCAACGCAGGCCGTCGTTATCGTTCCCGACGAAAAGACACAAGGCATCAGTGCGTACAAGCGTGGCGACAACGAGGAAGCGCTTAAATTTTTACGCGCGGCAACGAAGCGGCACAAGGACGACGCCGAAGCTTGGTATTACATAGGCCTTGCTTTGATGAAAAGTGGAAAGGCCAAAGACGCAAGTAAAGCGTTTGAGACTGTGGTGAAATTGCAACCTCATCATGCCTCAGCGCACACTGGCTTGGCTTACTCGTTACTGGTGAGGAATAAGCTTTCGGAGGCGTCGCGCAAAGCACAACGAGCACTGACGCTCAACCCGCAAGACGCCGAGGCGCATTACATTCAAGGCGTCGTCAAACTTCGCACCGACGAATTCGCCGAAGCTCTGAGCGCGAGCGATGCAGCGATCCGGATGAAACCCGGACTGGCGGCTGCTTACCTACTCAAAAGCCAAGCCGTGCTTCAGGTAAGCACACGGGACCACCTTGCCGCCGTCAACCACAAGCTGGCGGGATGGCCGCCCGATGAGGCGGCGCGGAAAGAGCGCCGGCGCGAACAGGTCGCGAAATATAAGGCTGCGGCGGAAAGCTTGGAGACTTACCTCAAACTGGAGACGCGGGCGACTGATGCCGATGCTTGGCGCGAACAACTAACGGCATTGCGCGCGTATGCGATGTCCGCAGACGTGCCGGAAGGTGAACGAGTTTTCTCGTTAACTGATGGTATTCAGAAAGCCATCATTCTCGCCAAGCCCGAACCAGAGTACACGGAGGCTGCGCGGCAGTCGGGCGTCGAAGGCCCAATAGTGCTGCGTTTGGTGCTGGCCAGCGACGGCACTATTAAGCACGTCCTCGTTCTCCAAGCGTTAAGTCACGGGTTGACTGAGAAGGCGGTGGTCGCAGCTAGAAAAATCAAGTTCACACCGGCGATGAAAGATGGCCGCTCAGTGTCGCAGGTTGCGACTATCGTTTACAACTTTAACATCTATTGATTCGCTTTGCCGAGACGCCACCATCGATGAGCGCCAACACCTCTTCACAGAATCCGGTCGTGCGGGCCGTCCTTGCGGGGACGGCCCCGCAGGCGGCGCGTCTGGTGGCGGCGCGGGGTCTGCTGCCGCTCGCGCAGGACGAGTTGATCGAGGTGCTGGTCGCGCTCACGCGGGACGCCGAGGCTGAGATCGCGCGGGCGGCTGAAGAGACGCTCGGGGCACAGGAACCGGGCGCGCTGGCTGGCGTCGCCGCGTCGGCCGGGGCTTCGCCGCAAGTGTTGGACCATTTGGCGCGGCGCGCGGACGCCGGGCGAGAAGCGCACGAGGCCGTGCTGTTGAATCCGCACACGCCCGATGACGCCGTGGCCGCGCTGGCCGCGCGGACACAGGAGGGCGCGCTGCTCGAACTCGTCACCGTCAACCAGCAGCGGCTGATTCGCGCGCCGCAGATCATCGAGGCGGTGCTGGGGAACCCGGCGCGCACGCCCGAAGCGGAAAGGCGAGCGAAGGAAACCAAGCGCGAGTTTTTCGAGAAGGAGCGCGGCGCGCAGCAGGTTGCGGCCGAAATGCGTGCGCGCGGGATGACGGCGGCTGCGGAGTTCGTCGAGGCGGCCGAGTCGATCGGGGCCGATGGCGGCCTCACGCTCGAAGACGCTTGGCTCATCGCCGAGCACATCGAGGTTTCTGACGACGACATCGACGACTCTTGGCTGCCGCCCGCCGAACTTTTCGAGGAACTGTTCGCGGAGAGCGAAGAGCAGCGGGCCGCCAACTTCGAGCGCATCCTCGCCGAAGCGCAGGCCGAGGTCGGCGACGCCGCGCCCGAACGCCTCGCGCTCATCCGGCGCATCATGCTGATGAACGTCCGCGACCGCGTCAAGCTCGGCATGAAGGGCGACCGCGAGACGCGCGCCATCCTCATCCGCGACTCGAACAAGGCCGTCGCCACCGCCGTCATCAACAACCCGCGGATCACCGATCAGGAGATCGAGGCGATCTCCGCGATGCGGACTGTGGACGGCGAAGTGCTGCGCCTCATCGCCTACAACCGCGCGTGGGCGCGCATCTACACCGTCATCCACAACCTCGCCCGCAACCCGCGCACGCCGCTCCCCGTCTCCATGTCGGTCCTGCCGCGCCTCCGCACCAAAGACCTGCAACAACTCTTCCAGAATCGCAACATCTCCGAAGCCGTCCGCCGCCAAGCCCAACGCCTCGCCGCGACGCGCTCTGGTCACTAAGCGGTAAGCAGTATCGAAGAAAGCTTGCTGCTTGCTGCTTACTGCTCTACTTCAAAAGATTTCCGAGCCTTTGCGGACGATGGACCAGAAGACGTCGGTGAAGGTGTGGCTGGCCGCGCCCCACCAGAAGCCGGCGAGCAGGGCCCACAGGTCGCGTCGATCGAAACCGTAAGAGACGAAGCCTTCGCCGACGACCTGCCATGCGCGCAGGACGGCACCGTAATCGGGGGCCGTGCCGGCGACGAACGTGGCGCGCAGGTAGACGGCGAGGCAGGCCAGCAGCGTCAGCACCGCCGCGAAATAGACGACGCGGATCAGCGTGCCGAAGACGATGCCGTGGGACCAGCGCGAGCGATGGCGGAAGGTGATTTGATACGGCAGCCAGAGGAACCGGAACGGCCCCCAGCGCGTGTACTGCTTCGAGTGGATGTCCAAGTCGGGGCCGAACATTAGCCCGCCGAACAAGGTCGCGCCCGTGGCGACACACGCCAGTAGCCAGTCGCCCGTCAACCACCACACCGCCAACAGTGTCGGCGGGGCGACGAGCGCGGTAATGAGATCGTGAGTTTTTCCCGAAGGCATGGTAGTAGAGATCAGAGGTCAGATATTAGAGGTCAGATAAAGACCAGAATCTTTCCCTGATCTCTGACATCTGATCTCCGACCTCTTATCAAGCATCTGCCGCACCGTGTCAACGGCGGAAGCGCCGTTTGCCGCTACGACGATGAGTCGGCTACACTTGGCAACAGGCTTCACACTTATTGCTGATGGGTAAACACGGAAAAGTTCAGACGTTTCTGGAATACGCGGTGGCGCGGGCCGTGATCGGCGGACTGGGCTTGTTACCGCGCCCTGCCGCGGTCGCCGTCGGCCGAACCGTCGGGCACGCGGCCTACGCTCTCGCCGGCCGCTTGCGGCGCGCGGGCGAGATTAACCTGCGGCTCGCCTTTCCCGAACTGGACCAGCGCGAGCATGAACGCATCCTGCGCGGCACGTTCGACAGTTTGGGACGTCTGCTCGGCGAGTTCAGCCAGTTCCCGCGTGCGACGTCCGAAAGTATGCGCCGGATCGTCGAGTACGACAGCCAAGACGTGAAACTGCTCGAAGTGGCGCGCGAGCGCGGCCGTGGCGTCATTTTTCTGACCTCGCATCTCGGGGCTTGGGAAGTTCTCAGCTTCGCCCACTCGGCGATGTACGAGCCGCTCAGTTTTCTCGTCCGCCCCATTGACAACCCGCGCGTCGAAGACTTGGTCGAAGGCATTCGCACGCGCTTCGGCAACCGCCCGATCGCCAAAAACGCCGCCGCCCGCGCCGCGCTCAAAATTCTGCGCGAGGGCGGCACCCTCGGTATCCTCGCCGATCTCAACACGCAGCGGCGCGAAGGCGTCTTCGTTCCCTTCTTCGGTCATCTGGCCTGCACCACTTCGAGCGTCGCGGTGCTGGCCCTCAGAACCGACGCGACCGTCATCCCGGCCTGCGCTGTCTGGGAAGAGTCGCGCCAAAGATTCGTCTTCCGCGGCGGCCCCATCCTCGAACTCATCCGCACCGGCGATGCCGAACAGGACTTGCTGCTCAACACGGCCCAATTCACGGCCGCACTCGAACGCCAGATTCGCGCCTATCCGGAGCAGTGGCTCTGGATTCATAAACGCTGGCGCACCCGCCCTGAAGGGGAGCCGGACTTTTATGCAAAGAACAACTCAGATGACAAAGGCCCGAAAGTGTTGACCAAGGCTTCCGAGAGATCCATTTAACCAATCCGACTTAACAATTCCTTATCCACCTAAGTCTTAACCAGTCCGTTATTTAAATCTCGCTACCCGATCTGTCACGAAACTGTGTAGAAAACTTGTATTTTTATCTTGACAGCCGGAGAAGTTTTAGTGTAATTTCGCACACGTCAAAGAGTGATGAGCTTATCCAACAAAAACTCTTCG
>JBOGOY010000474.1:0-4281 GCA_050748185.1 Pyrinomonadaceae bacterium | reverse complement strand
GCTCTTCTGCTTCGCGTTGGCGCTGCTCCTCAGCCTGCCGTCGCGCCGCCTCTGCGGCACGCTTGCGCGCCTCCTCTTGAGCCAGACGTTTTTCTTCCTCTTTGGCCTGTCGTCGCGCCTCTTCTTCTGCACGCCGACGTGCCGCTTCTTCCTCGGCCTGCTTCTTCTCTTCCGCTTCCTTGCGCTGGCGCGCCTCCTCGGCTTTCCTGAGTGCGGCCTCCGCGGCAGCTCGCTTTCGGGCTTCTTCTTCGTCGCGTTGGCGCTGCTCTTCTTCCGCTTTGCGCCGCGCCTCCTCCGCGGCTCGCTTTCGGACTTCTTCCTCTTCGGCTCTCAGCCGGGCCTCTTCGGCCAGCCGTGCTTCCTCTGCGAGTCGGGCTTCTTCGGCGAGACGCGCTTCTTCAGCCCGTTGGCGCGCCTCTTCCGCCTCGCGCTCAAGCCGCGCTTTCTCTTCGGCCTCACGACGCGCGGCTTCCTCCGCGGCCAGCCGCCGGGCCTCTTCCTCTGCGCGCTGTCGTTCCGCTTCTTCCTTCCGTTTGCGCTCTTCCTCGGCCTGCTAGCGTGCGGTCTCTTCCGCCTCGCGTCGACGGGCTTCTTCCTCTTCCTTGCGGCGTTGTTCTTCTACTTCCCTCTGGCGTTGTTCTTCCGCTTCGCGCTGCTGTCGCTCCTCTTCCGCCCGGCGCAAGGCTTCCTCCGCGACGCGGCGCTGCGCTTCCTCCGCGGCGCGTTGGCGCGCGGCCTCTGCTTCAGCCCGTTGGCGCGCCTCTTCGGCTGCGCGGGCTTCCTCTGCGAGACGCGCTTCCTTCTCGGCTTTAAGGCGGGCCGCCTCTTCTTCCTCGGCGCGTCGACGCTTGGCCTCTTCTTCGCGCCGACGCCGCTCCGCCTCGACCTGCTTTAACTCCTCTGCCTGCCGGGCTGCTTCCTCCCACTGCCGGCGCGCTTCTGCTTCGCGACTCCTCGCCTCGGCCATCACCGCCGAGTCCGGCGGCTCCATAGCGGAATTAGCGCTGATGGTGCCGGCGAGCTGCGCTTCAAGAGCTTCCGCCATGAGCGTGTCGGCCTGCCCGCCCTGTTCGAGCGCCGGCCCCTTCAGCGAGTAATTAGCCGCCACTGCCGCGCGTAACTCGTCGAAGAATTCAGTAGTCGTCGAGGGGCGGTCGTTCGGGTCTTTTTCGAGGGCGCGGCGGACAACCGCTTCGACCTCCGGCGCGACGGCGGCACCCGCCTCGGCGAAACGTGGCGGCTCGCTCAACAGGTGCTTCTTCATGATCGAAGGCACCGACGGGCCTTTGAACGGCACGTCACCCGCCAACATCTGGTAGAGGATGATGCCGAGGCTGTAGATGTCTGCGCGCGCATCCGGCTCTTCGTCCGACCACTGCTCCGGGGCCATGTAAAAGGGTGAGCCCATGATGCCGGTGGTCTTTGCCGCCACGAAGGAGCCGAGCAACTCGCCCGACTTTATTTTGGCGAGCCCGAAGTCGAGCACCTTGACGGCGTCGCGCAAAGGCACGCCGTCTTCGATCATGATGTTGAGCGGTTTCAGATCGCGGTGGACGATGCTCCGCCGATGGGCCGCGCCGACGCCCGCCAGAATCGGCTCCATGAAATCCAAAGCACGTGCGGGCGCGAGTCGCTTCTCCTCGGCCAGAACATCATGCAGCGAGCGGCCCTGCACGTATTCCCTCACGAGAAACGGCATCTTGCCTCCGACGAGGCCGTAGTCCGTTACGGCGATGACGTTGTAGTGGCGGATGGCCGCCGCCGCCATCGCCTCCTGCCGGAAGCGCGTGGCCAACTCCGGGTCGTTGCCGACCAGATCGGGGAGGATCACTTTGATGGCGTGGGTCGTTTTGAGGAAAATGTGACGGGCCTTATAGACCGCGCCCATGCCGCCTTGTCCGAGCCGGCGACGGAGTTGGTAACGCCCGTCGAGTATTGGCTCGCCCAGCAAGGAAGGGGTCAGGCGCGCGCCGTCGTGCGGGCAGTAATCACCCTGATCGGAAAAGCAACGCTGGCAACTGGAGCATTCCTTCATCGGCAAACGGGCTTAAGGAGGCTTGCCCGCGTCCCTGCGCGGACGATTCGAACACGAACGGCCCTGAGGCTGTAAATAAGCACCTGCAATTTACTGGCGGCTTTTAATCCTTACCGGCGTGGGGTGCGCGGCATGGGGCCGGTTGGCACCAAGAATATACTACAGGCGCGGCGACAGTCGAAAGATTCTGACGACCATTCTACGTCGGGTGTAATTAAAAGTGATGCAGAGCGATAATGCCCTTCGCTAAATAGAATAAAAGCGGAGGTGCAGCATGAGAGACGACGAGAGCCAAGAATTGATCGAGCGATTACAGAGGCATCCTGAGTTGTGTGCGCGGGTTAAGGAGTTGTTGGCGATAGTGGAGAACGCCGAGGGTGACTCTTTGACGGCGGATGCGGCGGAAGAGATGGTTGTACACGAGATGCGCCACCTCGGGCGCGAAGCGTTGCAAGCGTGGGCGTGGCGCAAAGAAGCGAAGGTGTCCCACCACTGCGCGACCCGCTTGGGGTTGGCGCGACGCGGTAAAAAAAACTCCATTGGCTGAGCCGCCTCGGTCGGATCGAAGTTTGTGAGCAATTGTTTAGCCGACCAGATGAGCCGGGCATCATCCAGCGTCCGTTCGCGGCGACGGCACAGGTGCGGTGTCGTGGTTATAGTGTGGGCTTAGAGCGCGTGGTCGTGACTTAGCCGCAGATGGTTCGTTTGCACAAGCCGTGGAGAAGGTCTGTGAGCATTATGGGATTGAAGTCAGTCAAAGCACGGTGCGCGGGATCACCGAACGGCATGGCGCGGCGATGAGTGAAGCGAGCGGCAGCGTGGCGCGGATGCCGGGGACGGGTGTTAGTCTGATGGTCGGCGAGATGGATGGCTCGCACGTGCCATGCGTGGAATTTGGTGTGGGTACGGGAGATAAAAGAAAACGGCGTATTTCATGCTGGCATGAGGCGAAGTTATGTTTGGCACGGGTCGTCGGCAGCACGCGGACGCGCTATGCGGCGACAATGGAGGGCATCACGGAAGCTGGGCGGCGGTGGCGCACCGCCGCCATTGATGCCGGGGCGGGACGCACGACGCGCCTGCATTGTGTCGGCGATGGAGCACCGAGTATCGCCGCCCAAGTCAAGGAGCAGTTTGGTCGGCAAGCGACTTATTTAGTGGACTTCTTTCATGTTTCGGAGTAGTTGGCGGCGGCTTCAGAAAGCATCGCCGGGACGCACTCGAAAGCGTGGTTGCGCGAGAAGCAAGCATGGTTGAAAGAGAATCGCGCGGCGGAAGTGATTGGTGAATTGTCCGAGTGGCGCGAAGCGGAAGGGGTCGCGGAAGCGAACGCTCCGGTGCGAAAGGCGTTTCGCTACTTGAGTAGCCGACGAGAGTCTGTGGATTACAAGGGAGCGTTGCGCGAAGGCTTGCCGATTGGCTCCGGGGAGATTGAGGGTGGGCATCGCAGTGTGGTGCAAGCCCGGTTGAAAAAGAGTGGCGCATGGTGGCTCAAAGAGAACGCCGAGAAGATGTTGTCACTGAGGGTCTGTCGGGCAAATGGAGAATGGAAATCATACTGGCAACAGCTTCGTCAAGCCCATGTCTAGACTTGTAGCTCGCTTGCATCACTTTTGATTACACCCTTCTACGTCAACGAAACATGATCAATCTTGACAGATACGACTCGTGTGTGCTGGAATGCGCTGGTCCAGAGTCCAGGGGAAATTGCCGTTGAGCCGATACCTGAATGGCGAAGTGTTTCAGGTTCATTTCCAAACTCTCACATGCCTCAATAAGTTTACGCTGACCCTCTGTGACTGCCTTCGCCGCGCCCTTAGGGACGCCGGATCACAGAGAACAGTTACCCGACACACGCTTTCCCGCACCGGGAAGGCGCTTGCTCTACGTCTCAACCGGTTCTTTCACCGCTGCACATTTACGCGCGAGCAATCGCAAGTTCGGTCCGAAAGAAGCATTGAGCGAAACTTGACGGTCGACTTTCAGTCAACGCCAAATTAACGGTTAAGCTCCGGTGTCTCTCTGAGACACGAGCCGAACTCTCACAATTCAGCCCTTGCCCCAAACAAGGCGTTTACAAGGAGATCGATCATGGTTCCCAAGATGCGCCGCCATCTCAGCCGCACCATCACCTTCACCTGCATTACTCTGACGCTCACAGCCCTCTTCGGTTACGCCATTCAACATGCGTCCGTCTCCAACTCGCCCTCACCGGGCAACGTCTGGGGCTGGGGCAATAACCAACG
>JBOGOY010000473.1:0-4288 GCA_050748185.1 Pyrinomonadaceae bacterium | reverse complement strand
CTCGATAGCGCGCGAGACGGTGCGCCAAGTGTTAAAAAAAACGAACTCAAGCCGTGGCTCAAAGAGCAGTGGTGTCTCCCGGAAGTGAGGGCCGAGTTCGTCGCTTGCATGGAAGATGTGCTGGACTTGTACGCTGAACCTTATGACGAGCAGCGTCCGACAGTGGGCTGTGATGAGACCAGCAAACAACTCATCAAAGAGACGCGCCAGCCGCTGCCGGCCACAGCGGGACGGCCCGAGCGTTACGACTACGAGTAGGCGCGCAACGGGGTGCGGAATCTCTTTCTGTTTTGTGAGCCGCAACGCGGCTCCCGGCACGTCGCCGTGACCACACAGCGGACGATGATTGATTTCGCCCACCATCTGAAATGGCTGGTGGACGAAGGCTACCCGGAAGCAGCTGTCTTCGCGTGGTGCTGGACAACCTGAACACGCATAAGCCGGCTTCGTTGTATGAGACGTTGGCGCCCGCCGAAGCCAGACGCATTTTGAAGAAGTTGGAGTTTCATTACACGCCGAAGCATGGCAGTTGGTTAAACAGCGCCGAGATCGAGTTGAGCGTCTTGAGCCGGCAAGGTCTGGACAGGCGCATCCCGGACGAAGAGATGCTCAAGCGTGAAGTCCGGAAGTTGGAAGAGGCGCGCAAGGCTGCCGGTGCGAAGCTCGAGTGGAGCTTTACAACTGAAGAGGCGCGGCGGAAGTTGCATCGGCCTTACCCTTCAACTTCAAACTGACGGAGTACTAGTGGAGTTCACCAAACCATCCGCGCCGCTCCATCCACTTCGCCAGTTCGAGGACGGGTGAGACGGTAAAAGCCGCGGCGACGATGATCAGCCAGTCCCTCAGCGGCAGCCCGTAGGTGCCGAAGGTTCTTTCCAGCACTGGCACGTACACGATCAACGCCAGCAAGACCAGCTCCCAGACGATGGCGATGTTGAGCCACTTGTTTGCGAAGGGCTGGCGCAGCACCGAATGGCGGTCGGAGCGGAAGTTGTAAGCCTTGAAGAACTGGATTAGGACGAGGGAGACGAACGTCATCGTCATCGCCTCTTGGACGCTTCGGCCCGAGTTCAACGCCCAGACGAACAACCCTAAGTTCACGACCGCCGACCACAGCCCCCCGACCAGCATGAGCAGGATGACAGGCCGCGTGAAGATGCCCGTGCGCGGGTCGCGTGGGGGGCGCTGCATAAGGTCTTTCTCCGGCGGGTCAACGGCCAACGCCAGTGCCGGCAGCCCGTCCGTGGCGAGGTTGACGTAGAGGATTTGCACGGCGCTCAAAGGGAGCGGCAGCCCCGCGAGCGTCGCCCCGGCCATCAGGCCGATCTCGCCGATGTTCGACGAGAGCAGGTACATCAGATATTTTTTGATGTTGCTGAAGATGCCGCGCCCCTCCTCCACGGCGGCGACGATGGAGGCGAAGTTGTCGTCGGTGAGCGTCATCGCGGCGGCCTCCTTCGAGACGTCTGTGCCGGTGATGCCCATCGCTATTCCGATGTCGGCCTTCTTGAGCGCAGGGGCGTCGTTCACCCCGTCGCCCGTCATGGCGACGACCTGCCCCCTCTGCTGAAGGGCCGTGACCACGCGCAGCTTGTGCGCCGGCGAGACGCGCGCGCACACCTCGACCGATTCCACCGTCCGTTCCAACTCTACATTGCTCATCGCCTCCAGTTCCGGGCCGGTGACGATGCGCCCGTGCTTGCTCAGTCCCAGCTCGTCGGCGACGGCTTTCGCCGTCAGCGGGTGGTCGCCGGTAATCATGATGACCTTGATGCCCGCCTCCTCGCACTCGCGGACTGCGGCCTGCGCTTCAGGCCTTGGCGGGTCAATCATCCCGACGAGTCCCAGAAGCGTCATGTCCCGCTCGGCGTCTTCCGGCGCGGCCTCCCGCTTATACGCGACCGCCAGAATCCTCAGTGCCTCTCCGGCCAACAGCCGCGCGACTTCCAGAACCTCCGCCCTGCGCGCGTCGTCCAGCGGCTCTTCCCCACGTTCGGTCAACTGCCGCGCGCACGACTGGACGATGACCTCCGGCGCGCCTTTGGCATAAGCCGCCACGCCGTCCGGCGTCTCGTGCAAGGTGGTCATGCGCTTGGTCTCTGCGGTAAAAGGGATTTCGGAGACGCGAGGGAACCGCGCGTCGAGTTCGGCCTTGTCAAGGCCAGCCTTGGCCGCCGCCACCACCAGCGCGCCTTCCGTCGGGTCGCCTTTGACCTCCCACTTGTCGCCCGCCTCGCTCCGCTCCACCCTCGCGTCCGAGGCGAGCGCGGCGGCGCGCAACATCAGCAACAGCGGTTCGGGCGGCTCGACGGCCGTCCCGTTTATCGAAAACGCCCCGCTCGGCTCGTAGCCCGTGCCTGAGACTTCCAGCGTCTGGCCGCCGACGAACAGACGGCGGGCCGTCATCTCGTCCTTGGTCAGCGTGCCCGTCTTGTCCGAGCAGATGACGGAGGTGCTGCCGAGCGTCTCGACCGCAGGGAGGCGGCGCACGAGCGCGTTACGCTTGACCATCCTTTTGACGCCGAGGGCGAGCGAGATGGTGACGACCGCCGGCAGGGCTTCGGGGACGACGGCGACCGCCAGCGCCACGCCGAAGATGAGCATCTCGACGAACGGCTGACCGCGGAACAGCCCGAGGGCGACGATGACGAGGACGACCACGAACGCGGCGCGGGCCAGCGTCTTGCCCACCCGGTCGAGGTTCGCCTGCAAAGGCGTCTTCCCCGTCTCGACACTCTCAAGCATCCGGGCAATCTTGCCGAACTCCGTACCCATGCCCGTCGCGGCGACGACCGCGCGACCACGCCCGTAGGTCACCGCTGTGCCCGCGTAGGCCATGTTCTTCCTGTCGCCTGTGGGCAGTTGCTCGTCTTCGAGCGGGCGGGTGTGCTTTTCAACAGGGGCGGACTCGCCCGTCAGCGCGGCCTCCACCGTTTGCAGGTTAAAGGCTTCCACGAGCCTCACGTCCGCCGGCACCTTGTCCCCCGTCGCGAGGAGAATAAGGTCGCCGGGGACGAGTTCGCGCGCCGGAACCTCCCGCTCGCGCCCCTCGCGTATCACGGTTGCCGTGGGCGCGGCCATCTCGCGCAGAGCCTCGATGGCGCGCTCAGCGCGGTACTCCTGCACGAAGCCGAGGACGACCGCGAAGAGCACAATGACGGTGATGGCAATCGCCTCGACACCGTGGCCGAGGAAGGCCGAGAGCGCCGTCGCGAAGAGCAGGATGATGATGAGTACGTTCTTGAACTGTTCGAGCAGGATGGCCCACGGCGAGACATGCCCCGAGGCTTGAAGCTCGTTAGGGCCGAGATCATCGAGGCGGCGTGCGGCCTCGGCGGCGGTCAGGCCGCGGGGCGTGGACTCCAGCCTCTCGAAACTATCTTCGGCCGTCAGCGTGTGCCACGTCGCGCTCTGCTCTGCGTCAATCTGTTTTCGGGGAACGGTGCCAACCGACATGGATGTTGTCCTCTGCGAAGCTTCGTTCAGGCCGCGCCTCTCGCCGGGCGCACCACTTCGACGGAGCACTGCGCGCGCGCGGCCACCGTCGATGAAACACTGCCGTGCAGGAGATGTTGGAAGCCGTGCAGGTCTCTCGTGCCGACGAAGATGGAATCAGCGTCCCACTCTTCCGCCTCCTTGATGAGAGCGTGCGCCGGGTCGCCCTCCCTGCCGACCTCAGATACGTTCAGGCCCGCGGCGCGCAACCTCTCGGACGCCCCGACTCGTCCGTCCCGCCCCGACTCGTCGCCCGCGGTGATGACGCGCGCCTCACTCCCCTCCGGCCACGCGCGCGAAGCGGCCGCCTCCACGGCCGCTTCCGCGTCCTTCGAGCCGTTATACCCGACGATGATCCGGATCGGCCCCTCGCGCCGCTCGTCGGAGCACCGCGCCACGCGCACCGAACACCGCGCTTCGTAAAGCACCCTCTGCGATGTGCTACCGAGGATGAGGCGGCCGCCCGCCACGGAGTGCCTGTGAGAGCCGACGACGACGAGGTCGGCTCCCAAGCGGTCGGCCATCTTGATCACCGCCCAAGCGGGCGAGTCGCAGTCAACCTCGGTCTTCACTTCCCAGCCCGGGAAGTCTGCTCTGACTCGCTCCGCTGCGCGTTCGGCGGAAGCCCGCGCCTCTTTGATCGCCTTCTCCGCTTTTTCCTGAGCGTGCCGCTCAACCTCGGGAATGCGAACCGCCGGCACGTCGCCGTCAGGCAGTTCATCGTCAGACGGCGGGAGGATGATGTCGGCAATCGTCACGACCAGCACCCCGACAGCCGCGGGCAGCCCGGCGC
>JBOGOY010000472.1:0-4292 GCA_050748185.1 Pyrinomonadaceae bacterium | reverse complement strand
GGCAAGCCCGCCTCTTAACGGGCATTTTACGGGAAGTGTATGCTTCGCCGAGTCGTGACACTCAAAGCGCTACTGACCGGCCTCGCCCGCTGTGCCGAACCTGAACGAGTTGAGGATGACCGGTAGGCCGGCCTCCACGCCGACATCCTCCACGTCCTCCACGCCTTCGGCTTTACTGGTCGCGACCATAATCAGCGCGACCCCTTTCTTCGCGGACTCGTCCGGCATCAGCAGCACGATGCGCCCCCAGTAGGCCAACTGGCCTTCGGCGATTTCGCCCGAGCGCTGGAAACGCAACTCGTACCCCTCGTTGCCGCCGATCTCGGTCGGCCCCTCCGAGACCTTTTCGTAGCCGGGGAAGTTGCCGGAGATCTGCCCGCTGAACTGGTTCACGCTGCGCGAAAGAAATTCTCGATTGCCCGCCGGGGCCACCGTCGCGCTGAACCAACCGACCGAGAAATTCTCGCGCGTCAGTTCGCCCTCGTTGTCCTCGACCCTGACGTAGCTCGGCGACGGGTCCGGGTCCAGCGTCCAGTCTTGCGGGTAGTCGAAGTAAAAGTCCACGTAATTTTCGGCGAGGTTGCCCGTGCGCCCCACGCGCGTGTTGACGTAGCGCTTCGTGCCGTCCGCGGGAGCCGGTGCGGGGCCGCGCCCTTCGGCCGCAGGTGTCGGCGTGGTTCGCGGCGCGTTTTGACCGATGAAATACGCCATGCCGCCGAGAGCGACGAGCGCAATGACAATTAACAGCAGGCAGCCGACACCGCCCGCGATGATCCACGGCAGCTTTGACTTGCCCGGCGGCGCAGCAGGCGGCTGAGGCATTTGCGGCGACCCCATCGGCGGCACGTTCGGCGGAGGAAAGTTTTGCATCTGCTAAGCTCCTTTAAGACAGAGGGCAGAGGGTAGAGGGTAGTCTAAAGCATTTTTCTATCCTTTATCCTCTACCTCCTATCCTCTGTCCTCTATCCTCTGTCCTCTTTCTCAATTCAGGTGATCGAAATTGAGCGCGGCGTTAAAAAGCAGGAAGAACGCGCCCTGCGTCTGGTGCCGCCACATCGGGTTGGTAGCGAACAAAACGACGTGGCCGCGGCCCACTGGAACGTCCACGATGGCGGGCCGGTTCGCTAGTTCCGCTCCACCCGCGAGCATCCCGCTGACGAGCAGTTCTTTCTCGTCCTTGATAAAACGCATCACGACGCGCGGCCGTTCGGCGGGCGGCACGTAGAAGGGACCAAGCTGGAGCCGCTGTTCGTCGGTCAACTGCTCCTCGCCGGGCCGCGCGGGCGGGCGCTGCGGCGCGGGGCCGGCTTGCGGCATCCCCTGCACGATGTCCGGGTCGTCCAGAGCGCCGCGGCCTGTCGGGCGGGGACCAGTCGCAGCGCCGGCTCCGCCGCCTGCGCTACCTCCTCCGCCCGTGCCCGGCGGCGGGGCGACTTGCAGTAGCGGCGCTTGGTTGAAGTAGATCGGCAATGTCTCGCCGTAGCCGTAGCTGATCGGACTCTTGCGATCCGCGAAGGTCGCGTTGTAGAGCGAGCCGCGCGCCTGCAACTGCCGCCCCTCTTCGATTGAGACGCCGGAAGTGATCCCGAACTCGACGGGGACGCGCGCCGTGTTCTGGACGACGACGAACAGCCCGCCTTCCTGCACAAATTTTTGCAGGTGAGAAACGCCCGCGAGGCCCATGCCACCGCGCATGTCTTCGGTCTGGTCGGGCGAGTTGCCCATGTTCGGCGTTAAGGGCGAAGCCTTCCACGGGATCGCGTCGCCGCGGCGCGGGATGCCGTTGACGATTGCCTGCGCCGTGCCGCCGACCGGCGGAAAGACGATCACGTCATACTTCTCGCGCAGGTTCGGCGTGTCGCGGACGATGTGCTCCGAGATGTAGCTGTAAGGGATTTGCAGCCGGTCGAATTCGATCCGGTACCAGCCCTCGTTCTGCGTGTTGGTCCACGTGTGCAGGATCGCGATCCGCGGTGCCGAAACTTCGTGCGCTTTCACCTCGGGGACTTTACTAACTCCCACGGCGTTTAAGCCCAACTCCGTCACCGCCGCTTCGATGCGCCCGCGCAAATCGGCCGGGTTGCCTTCCGTTTTGATGATGAACGAGCCGGCGTTGTAAGATTGGTCCCCGGCCTTGAACGCTTCTTCCGCGACACTCACCTTCACGTCTTTCAGGCGATAGCGCAGCGTCATCAGCGTGTTCTCGGTGTTGTGATTGACGAGATACGCGCCCGCCGCCGTGCTGCTCGCCCCGGTCAGACGGCCGCGCACCCGCACGTCCTCTCTCAAAAGTTCCATCGGCGCGGACAAAACGCTCTTGTCTGTGACGCGCACCGTGGGGACGTTCCGCATCACGCCGAGGGTCCAGCCGGTGTCGTCGTAGGGGCGCGGGTCTGACGCATTATAATACTGCGTGTCCAACATCATGTCGGCCATCCGCGAATACGGCTGGTCCATGCGGACGACGTAAGAGCCCGCCGGGAACTTCCGCTCCGCACCCTTCTCGCCTTTTGACGCAAACTCGCGCGTCGCCCGGTGGACCTCGATGCCCATCAACCTCAGCAGGTTGACCATCTCGGCCGCCTCGACGGGGCGCGGCTGATCACCGGGGATGATGTATGCGCCCGGTCCCTCGTTCGCCGCTTTGGCGACCGAGCGCTTGCTCTTCAGATAAAAGTTGTGCAAAAACTTTTCGCGGTTCTGCGCCGTGTAGTTCATTGCGAACAGCAGCGCCGACTGTTGCAGGTTGACGTTGTTCCTCAGCGACCACTTGACGCGCGGCAGCGGCGGGTTCGGCCGGAACCAGTCGCGCTGCGACTGCTGCGTGACGGTGCGATCCACGGTGTCGGCCCCGCCGTTGCCGAACGTTTCGTAGAAGCGTCCGATCGAGTTGTGGCCGTTGGCGACGTAGAACATGTAGTTCGGCGCCCAGCCGTCGTAAAAGCCGTGGGTCCAGACGCCGGGCACGCCGCGCCGCGTCATCTCGTTGACCTCGTGGTAAGCGAGGATGTGCCACTCGTCGATCACGATCGGATCGAGCCATGCGTTGTAAGGGCCGGTCCCCGTCGAGGTGTACAGAAACGGCACCGATTCGTGCAGGTCGTGCAAAACTTGCGGGTGGTATTCGAGGAACGTCCGCATCTGGTTGCGCGTCAGAGCGAGGGCCATGCCTAAACCGTCGCGGTTGTTGTCGTGCGCGACGTACTTGCCCCAGTACAACAGGCCCGGCGAGTTTTTGCCGGGGTTGGCCTTGCGGTAGTTGTACACGTCCACCATCCGATCGCGCCCGTCCACTTCGAGCGTCGGCGTGACGAGCACGATCGCGTTGCGGCGAATCTCCTGTATGAACGGCGTCTCTTCGACGGCGAGGCGATAGGCCAACTCCATCAGCATCTCGGGCGAGCCGGTCTCGGTCGAGTGGATCGCGCCCGAGGCCCAATAGAACGGCTTGCCCTCGGCGATCAACGTTCGCGCTTCCGCGTCCGTCGTGCGACGCGGATCGGCGAGGCGCGCGGTGATCTCTTTGTAGCGATCCAACTTTTGAAGATTTGCCTCGTCGCTGACGGCGATGAGCAGTTGTTCCCGTCCCTCTTCCGACTTCTCCGGTGCGACGAAGACGCGGACGCGCGGGCTCGTGCGCTCCAACTCGCGAAAGTAGCGATGGAGGTCTTTCGTGTAGGTCAGCTTGTTCGGCGCGCCGGCGACGTAGCCGAGGACTTTTTCGGGCGTCGGCACACGGTCGTGCGCTGGAAGGTGATCGACCAGTTCGGTCAGGAAATATTTTTCGGTGGTGTACTCTCTGATCTTCGCAGTGTAGCCTTCGTCGTTTGGCTGCTGACCCAGCGCCGGCGCGAGGCAGGCGGCGGCGAGCAACAACAGGGCGCAGGCGCGCGCCAAGACTGCGGGCACGCGGCGGCGCGCGTGCGTGTCGGCTCTGTTCATTGTCCCTCCATCAAAGACGGGCTGTGCTGACGGCCCTTCGGGCGGCTGGTTTGGAAAAGAAGCGCGGCGATGATAAATCATTGGGACGCGATTTCATACCCTTTTAACTCAGGCCTAGCGGCCCGAACAAACGATGAAAACCTTTCTGCTTGCGATCACACTACTCCTCGCCGCGCTCTCACACGGCACAGGACAAACTCATATGCAGAATCAAAGTCGCCCACGCGCACGCGAGGCCGGCATCGTCGTCGGCATTTTGCCGGCCGGTTCCCTCAACGCGATCACGGATGTGGCAGGCGTCCGCGTCGGCCACACGACGATCATCCGGGGCGACAACATCCGCACCGGCG
>JBOGOY010000471.1:0-4300 GCA_050748185.1 Pyrinomonadaceae bacterium | reverse complement strand
GCGCTGCACGGTGTCGCGCCGAGAAAGTACCGCAAAATTGAAGCGGCTAATCATGCCAATGATGTGCAGCTACCGATGGCTGCTTGAATTGGTAAAACACGAGTAAAGAGCATGTGGGCCGTTATCTGTTCAACGCAGGCCGAGCATCAGCAGGGCCGAGCGATCAGACGCCTCGCCGCCGCTCTCCTTCCATGCGCGGTAGGGGACCAGTTCCGCCTCGGTGACGGGGCGTTGGCCGAGTCGCGCCGCGGGCGTCTTTTCGAGCGCGTGTTCGGTGAGAGGCAAATGCGCGGCGCGGATGCTCAAGGTGTCGGGCCGGTCACTGAGCGCGGCCTCGGCCGTCTCCACGTCGGGGAAAAGTTCCTCGTAGGCGAGTAGGTGCCAGACCGGCGCGCCGTCCGTGCCCTCGTCCACAGCGATTACGCGCAGTAGGCCGAAGCCGCTTTCGAGCTGGAACACGAGATCGTCGCCGGGCGCGAAAGAAAGTGCCATGCGAATCCCCTTGAGAAGAAAAACTTCTGGAATTTGAGCGCGCCCAGATTAACACAGACGGCGCGGTGGGTTAGTATTCCGGTCCCGCGTCCGGCCGTCCCGGACGAGCCGCACATGAGCCGACCAGAACTTGAAGATCACTACACCACGCTCGGCGCGAACGAGACTGATTCGCGCGCCGAGCTCGAACGCCGCTACAAGCGTCTGGCGCGGCGACACCACCCCGACCGCAGCGACGGCGACGAAGAGCGGATGAAGTCGATCAACGAGGCTTACCGCGTGCTCGGCGACGACAACTTACGCTCGGCCTACGACGCCGCCCGCGACGGCCGCGCAAATCATGACGCGCCATTCCCGTTCGTGCCTGACTCTTCGCCCGCGTCGCAGGCGGACGCCCTCGGCGGGCGCGTGGCCGCCGCGCTACTCAGCCTGTTGGCGGGGCTGACGCTGCTCTTTCTGGTCCGTTTCCACTACGTCGTGTTCCTCTGGCCGCTCGCGCTCGTCGGGGCGGCGCTCGTCGGCTTCGCCGTCTGGATGGCGCATGCCGCGATCGGGTACGCGCGTGAGGGGACCAGACCGGCGCACCCTCTGCGCCGTCTGGTGTGGGCGCAGGAAGCGGCGTTCTGGTCGCTCGTCTGCGGCGGCGGCTACGGGGTCTATCTCTTGCTGACGGCGGTGTGAAAAGGGAAGTGTGATGTTGACGGGACTCGATCTGCTGTTTCTCGAAGTCAACCGATTGGAAGAGTCAATCGAATTCTACCGCGACCGGCTGGGTTTTGAGGTCGTCTCCGCCACGCCCGACACGGAACCGCCGTTGGCGACGTTGCGCGCCGGGCGCTTCCGCGTGATGCTCGCCGAACAGCCGCTGACGATGGCGCGGCGCGGCCGCGGCGTACATTTTTTCTTCGGCGTCGAAGATGTGGACGAATATTATCGCCGGCTCGCGGCCGGCGGCGTGGAGGTCTCGCCGCCGAGTGACGAGGGTTGGGGCGGACGCTTCATCACGCTCGAAGACCCGGATCGCTACCGGCTATTTTTTGTTAAATGGGACCAACCGCCGGCGGGTGGCGGTCTTCCGCCAAGTGAGTGGCCGGCGGAACTGTCATAACTCAATTGTGACAGGTCAACATAGTGACGAGTGATGGGTGACAGGCGACAAACAAGAACCGTCTGCTTCCTGTCACTTGTCACTCGGTCGCTGTTCACTGCTTTTTAGTAGCCTTGAGGATCGGATCAATCGTCGGCGCGAAAGGCGGTGCGTAGGCGAGATCGAAGCGGTTGACCTCTTCCGCGCGCAGTCCGGCGTGGAGGGCAGCGACGAAGACATTGATGCGTTGCGCGACGCCTTCGCGCCCGACCATCTGCGCGCCGAGCAGTCGGCCGCGTCGGTCCTGCACGATGCGGGTCAGAATTTTCGCGCCGCCGGGGTAATAGCCCGCGCGGGACCACGCTTCGCTCTCCGTCTCCGTCGCGTCGAAACCCGCCGCTTGCGCTTCGTTCAGGGAGAGCCCGGTGCGACCGAGTTCCAGATCGAAGACCTTGACCGCATTGGTCCCCACGACGCCCGCGTAACGTTCTTCGGCCCCCACGCCGCTGGCCGCGTTCGCGCCGGCGACCCATCCCTGCCGCACCGCCGGCTGCCCCAGCGGGAACCAGACGCGCCGCCCCGAAACGATGTTGAGAACTTCGCCACAATCGCCCGCCGCGTAAACGTTCGCATAGTTTGTGCGCTGCGCCGCATCGACGGCGATTGCGCCGCTCGCGCCCGTCTCGATCCCGGCGGCGCGCGCCAGACCGCTCTCCGGCCGCACGCCGACGCCGATCGAAACGAGTTGCGCCTCGACGGCGCGACCGCGCTCGGTCACGGCGCGCGAGACGTTGCCGCCCCCGTCGCTTTCAAAGCCTGCAACCTTCTCCTCAAAGACAAAGTCGATCCCGCGCCCGCGCATCTCTTCGACCACCCGATCGCGGAGCGCGCCGCCGAGCGTGCTCATCACGTTCTCCGAACTTTCAATTACCGTTACCTTCAGCCCGCGCGTGGCGAGCGCTTCGGCCATCTCCAAGCCAATGTACCCAGCCCCGGCGACTACGGCGGCGCGCGGCCGGCGCTCTTCGATGAAGCGCAACAGGCGGCGTCCGTCGTGCAAGTGGCGCAGCACGAAGACGCCCGCCAGACCGTGGCCCGGCAGTGGCGGGCAGACGGCGGCCGCGCCGGTCGCGATGACGAGGCTCGTGTAGCCGATCTCGCTCTCCGCGCCATCATCCCGACGCACGACGACGGTGGATTTCGCGGGCCGCACTTCCATCGCTTCGCTGTGGAGTTCGACGTTGATGCCGTGGCGGGCGGTGAAATAGTCGGGCGTGTGAATGACGAGTTGGTCCAGTGAGGCGATAAGCCCGGAGACGACGTAAGGCAGGCCGCACGCGCCGTAAGAGATGTCGCTGGTTTTCTCCAACACGGTGATGTCGAGATCGGCGCGCGCCCGGCGCGCTTGCATCGCGGCTGCCAGACCCGCCGCTACACCGCCGATGACCAACAGATGATCTCTACCCAAGCTTCTCTCCGATCAATGCAGACTTGATTTCACGAACCGCGGTCAGCTTACACATCGAATGGTAAAAGACAAAAGGACGATAGCTGATGGACAGTGGACCATGAAGAGTGAATTATACGTCGCAGCTTGAGTGGCGAGTGTTGTTCTTATCCATCGCCCATCGTTCAACGCCATCCTTTGGCCGTCACCCTGCGCTGTGTTACGCTCAACAGCAATCCCCAACCAAATGATTTGTGAGGCAGAACCTTAATGAAAAAGTGTCCGACATGCGGCGAATCCTACGAGAAAGACATCACGTTATGTCCCTCGGACGGCACGGCGTTGTTGAAGATGGGCGACGCTCTCGTGGGGCAGACGCTGGCGGGTAAGTATCGGATCGAGGAGCGCATCGGCGAGGGTGGCATGAGTGCGGTGTACCGCGCCATCCACGTCTTGGTGGGCAAGAAGTTCGCGGTCAAGGTGCTGCATCCTTCACTGGCTGCCGACGAAAAAATCGTCGCCCGGTTCACGCGCGAGGCACGAACCGCGTCGCTCGTCTCGCACCGTAACGCCGTCGACGTGACCGACTTTGGTGAGGACGGAAACGGCGTCGTCTTCATGGTGATGCAGTACGTGGACGGCCCGACCCTGAAACAGATGATCCGGCAGGACGGCCCGCTGCCGCTTGCTCTAGCCGTTGACATCACGAGGCAGATTGCCGGCGCGCTCGATGCGGCCCACGCCAACGGCGTCATCCACCGCGACCTGAAAAGCGAAAACGTGATGCTGGAGCACGAGAGGTCCAGCGACGACTGGGTGAAGGTGATGGACTTTGGCATCGCCAAAATTCAACTGCCCGACACGGAAGACCCAGAGTTGACCGCGCCCAACCTGATCATCGGAACGCCGCAGTACATGTCGCCGGAGCAGTGCTCGAAAGCTTCAGGGATTGACTACCGCTCGGACATTTATTCACTCGGCGTCATCGTGTACGAGATGCTCGCCGGGCGCGTCCCGTTCACGGGCGAGTCGGCGACTGCGATCATGGTCAAGCATTTGCAGCAGCCGCCGCCATCCGTGCTCGAGAGTCGCCCTGATCTGCCGCCCGCGGCGGCGCAAGTCGTCGCGCGCGCCCTGTCGAAACAGCCGGAGGGACGCCAGCAGCGCGCCGGCGAACTGGCGGAGGAATTGGCGCTTGCGGCGGGTGGCTCCGCGGCTGCCGAGAATTCGCCGGGCGACTCCATCAGGATCGCTGCCCCGCTTTCTTCTTTCGA
>JBOGOY010000470.1:0-4302 GCA_050748185.1 Pyrinomonadaceae bacterium | reverse complement strand
TGAGTTTTCAGGTTAACGCGTCCGTGCGGTTAAGGCCAGCGAATGACTTTTTTGGCGGGCGCGGATGCGGGCGGCGGCTGCGTCGTTGTCGTGGCGGGCGCGACTGACGGGGCCGAAGAGACAAACTTCGGCGGCGAGACTGTGCGGGGTGCTGCTCCCACGGGCGCTTCACGTGCGGCCTCAACGCTGCGCCGCGGGCCGTGCGCTTTCTCCTGCGGCTTGGCGGCCTGCGCCTCCGGCCTCTGGCCTCGGCGCGCGGGCGGCTCGATCCTGCCCTGCTCGCCGACCACCCGCGGCTGTTGAGCGGTCTTTGTTTCGGGCTTGCGCTTCGCCGCTCGCGTGCCGGCGGGTTCGTCGCTCGCCGAGTCAGACGCGGCGACAAGTGCGGGGCGCGGCGCGGCCGGCTCTGCCTCTGGCATTGACTGGCCGATGATCGCGGGCGCGGGCGACTGCTCGCTCAGTAAGTTGCTTTCGACGACAGCCGATCCGGCGGCCGGGGCCGGGTCGGCGTTTAAGACCATCCAGCCGGCGATGCAGGCGGCCAAACCTCCGACGAGGCCGCTCAAGAGGGCGATCACGACCAGTTGGCGTAAGGTGAAGTTGAGAGCGAAACGCTTGTCCGCGGGCTCGGTAGCAGCGGGCACAACGGTTTCTGTTGCCACGGCGGGCGGCGGCGGCGGCGTGTGATTCTCGCCGGCCGCTTCGACGTTGAGGCGGATGGGGTTGCGCTGTTCAGGCTCTTTGGGGGCGACGGCAAGTTTCCGCCCAACCCTGACTTTCGTCAACTCGGCCGGATCATCTTCGACGACGGCAGTCTCCTGCGCTTCCTTCGGCTCGGGGCGGGCGGCCACCGGCCGCGCCCGCTTGAGTCGGCGAGGAGCGGGCGGCGCTTTTTCCGCGTTCGCGGGTTTGGCTTCAAGCGGCCACTCGCGCGGACGGTCAGGTCGTGGCGTCGGGTTCTTCGCTTCTTTCAGCAGGCGTTCGATTTCTAACAACCCTCTCGACGAAGCCCAACGCTGCGCGGTCGAGCCTATCTGATCTGCGGCCGACACGTCTGCGCCGTGCGCCAGCAGCGTCCGCACGACCTTTTCGTGACCGAAGAAGACGGCGCTGATCAGGGCCGTGAACCCGTCCGCCTTGCTGGCGTTCACGTCGGCCCCGGCGTCCAACAGCCGGCGCACAATGTCGGCGTGGCCTTTGGCCGACGCCGCGATCAGCGCCGTCTTGCCGTAGCCGGCCGCGGCGTTCACGTCCACGCCGGCGGCCAAGAGAGCTTTCAGCGATTCCACGTCGCCCGCTTCAGCCGCGCTCACGAAGGCTTGCGGATCGACGGCCTGCTGTTTGCGAAAGGATACGGCCGATGACATCTGAGAACTCCTTACTCAAAGGTGACAGGTAAACAGTGACAAGTGATAAGCAAGAACGGTCTGCCTTCTGTCATCCGTCACTTTTGCGTCCTGATGTGCGAGAAAGCATGGGCGCTCTCGCCGTACTCGCTCTCTCTTATCAATCCAACTGCATGATGACGGGCTTTTTTGACTCGCCGTCATTTTCAGTGAAGCACCTCGACCCGATCATTTGGTTGCAGAGGCGGGTCGGGGAGAGTGCCCGAAGTTAAATCTTTCAGCTTGAAATCGGCGGTGCTCAAAAATCCGCGGCCATTCTGCCGCAGCAACCGGACGGTGCCGCCGCGCGAGAGTTTCCCGCCGGCGGCGAGGATGGCTTGGGTCAGTGTCATACCGGGGTGAAATTTCTTCTGGCCGGGCGCGCCGACTTCGCCGCTGATGTAGAAGAACTGCGCGGGGCGCGTCCCGACGCTGATCACGTCGCCGGGGCGGACCAGCACGTTCAAAGCCGCCGCGTCGTCGAGGCTGAAGGCGGCATTCCGACCGTCCGCGGCGAAGACCACTTCAGCCTGCTCGGCCTCTGGGTTAGGCTGCGCGTCGGCGATGACGACGTAGAGCGGCACGGCCTCTCGGCGCAGGACTTTGGTCCCCGGCTCGCGGACGAGGCCGCTGATGATGACGTTGTGGCTCGAATACTCGCGCACGCCAACGACCACTTTGGGTTTCTGGTAAAGCGCGCGGCGTTCGAGCGCGGCGGCGATCCGGGCGGCGATCTCTTCGACTGTCGTGCCCGCGACCACCAACGGAGCACCCGCCAGAGGGTATTCGAGCAGCCCGCCGGCGGTGACCGTGTAGAGCGTAGATTGACCGGCCGGTGCGTCGAGCAGGCGCACGTCCAACACGTCGCCCGGCCCCACGCGGTAGATGCTGGTCGGATCGACGGCGGGGGCCGCTGCTAATGCTGCCGCCGCGGACGCCGGATTAGGCGAAGACTTAGGTGCGGTGGGCGTACCCGCCGCATCACCGTTGCCACCCGGATCGGCGGCACGAGTCGCGGCCGGCGCAGGCAAGTTGTTCGGTGGCGGTGCGGCAACCTTTAGTTTCGCGCTTGCGTCGGTCGCGCCGACCCTCTCTCCGGTCGCCCTCTCCGGGCCGCCGTTTGAGAGACCGCGGGCCGCCTCTTCCGCGCGCAACTTCGTGTAAACCTCTCCGAGGCGAAAGATGGCTTCCTCGTCCTTAGGATTGAGGCGCACGACCTGTTCATAGGCCGCCATCGACTCGCGCCAGCGGCCCGCGTCGGCGAAGGCGTGGCCCAGCCCAAAGTGTGCGTCGGCGTAATCCGGCTTGAGGTTGACGGCCTGCTGAAACGATTCGATGGCCTCGGCGAAACGCTTCGCGCGGCCGTGCCTCACGCCTTGGTTGTAATGAACCTTGGCGGCGGCGTCTGGTTGAGCCCGCGCCGCGCCGCGGCCTTTCGCCTCGACCGGCTTCGCCGCCGTGTCGGCGGGCTTGGTGGCGGACGCAGTCGCGGCGACCCCCGTGGATTTGACGTCCCGTTTATTGACGGCCGCTGTGGGCGCGGCGGCCGTCGGGTCGCCGACTTTCGGTTTGTGCGAAGCCATCAGCGCCACGCCGCGTGCGACGTGTTTCGGGTTCAGGATGATGGCCTTTTCGTAAGAGACGGTGGCCGACGGCAAATTCCCCAGCTTGAAATAGGCGTCGCTCAGGCGGTAATGCGGCTCGGCCCACGTCGGGTAATGGCGGATCGCGTGTTTGAAATGCTCGACGGCCTGCTCGTAAGAGCCGAGGCCGTAATAGGCCCGGCCGAGGTTGTTGTGCGCTTCGCCGTCTCTGGGGTTGAGTTCGAGCGCGCGCCGGTAAGCCGCGGAGGCGTTCACCCAGCGTTCCAGCAGCAGATAGGCGTTGCCGAGGTTGAAGTGGGCGTCGGCGTTGTTCGGGTTGAGTTGAATGGCGCGGGTAAAGGCGTTGACGGCTTGTTCGCCCTTGCCCTGAAGGAAGTATTCGACCCCAAGGTCGTAGTACGTGCTGCCCTTCTCATCACCGCGGGCCGCCGCATCCGGTGTGCGCGTCGGCGCGGCAGACTCCGTACCCGCCGCCGAGCGTTGGGGCGGTTGCGTCAAGGCTTTGCGCGAAAGCTGCGCGTGGGCCGAAGGGGCGACGAACGCCAGCAAAACTAGTCCGATAGCGAGACCTATTTTCATCGTGCGCTGTAACCTCCTGTCTGCCCACAGGGCAGAGCGCAAGACGGCGAGGTGGGGGACCGACGTTGTTAGGGGAGAGATTGTTTCGGGAGTCGGATTATACATCATCGCCGCGCAAAGGAAAATTAAATGCTTGGAAGTTTGCTTGGTGGGCAGCAGCGGCGGCGGACGCGCTCACCATTTGAGGCGCGGTGTCTCTTCGGCGGACGCCCTCGCGTCGCGGAATTGATTAACGTCGCCGCGACGGCGGCTGATGGCCTCTTCGGTCGTATCGCGCGTGATCACTTCGTAGAGGATCGCCTCTTTGTCGGGCCGCTTGCGGAGGATGCGCCCGAGGCGTTGGATGTGTTCGCGGGTGGAACCCGACCCCGAGAGGATGACGGCCACCGAGGCGTCTGGAATGTTGACGCCCTCGTTCAAAACTTTCGAGGTGGCGAGCGCGAGCACTTCCCCGGCGTTGAAGGCTTCGAGCCACTGGCGGCGCTCTTTGACGCCGGTTTCGTGCGTGATGGCCGGGATTAAAAACTGCTCCGAAATGCGATAGACCATCTCGTTCTCGGCGGTGAAAACAAGCACGCGGTCGCGGCGGTGGCGTTGCAATAATTCGGAGAGCACGCGCAGTTTCGCGTCCGTGCCCAAAGCAATCCGCTTCGAGTCGCGATAGGCTTGCAGCGCCCGACGCCCCTGCTCGCTGCGCGCGCTGGCGGCGATGAAAAGTTGCCACCCCTGTGCCC
>JBOGOY010000469.1:0-4310 GCA_050748185.1 Pyrinomonadaceae bacterium | reverse complement strand
CCGCTAATGATCAAAGCCGATGACTCCGTCGCCCGGCTCAGGCAGATCATCGCGACGCAGAATAAGGCGCAGTTGACCGATTTCAGTGTCAACGCGCTGTACCCAGCGATCGATCCGGTGTCCGGCGTGTTCAGCCAGTTAGTCGAGGTGCAATTACAGGTATCGAAGGTGGAATACGATGCCGGCGTCAGCCGTTACGGGACGAGCCGCATGGTCATCGCCCTTTTTATCATCTTAGGCATCCTTCTCGCCGGAACTGTCGCCCTCTACATCGTGCGGGGCATTACCCGCCCGCTGTTGAAAGCCGTCACCGTCGCCAGACAACTCTCCGGCGGGGTCTTGTCGGACCGGCTCGCGGTTGAATCGACGGATGAGACGGGGCAACTCCTGACTTCGATCAACGAGATGACCGATTACCTGAAGGTCATGGCCGGGGTTGCGGACGACATCGCGGTGGGGAATCTCAACACCGAGGTGGAGCCTAAGTCGTCGGAGGATGTCTTCGGCAACGCATTCAAAAAGATGGTCGGCAATTTGCGCGCCTCCATCGGGCAGATCGGCCGTGGCTCGAATCAAGTGGCCTCCGCCTCATCGCAGATCGCCGCCGCCTCTGACCAGTCGAAGCGATCGTCGCAAACTCTCGCTGCTTCGGCCGAAGAAATTACGGCCACGATTCACGAGATGGCGGCGTCGATCCGGCAGGTCTCGGGCAACGCCCAGACCCAGTCTGCCGCCGCCGCCGAAACCTCCGCTGCCATCACGCAGATGGTTGCCGGCTTGCGCGGCATTGCCGAGAGCACCGAGCAACTCGCCGGCCTGACGGATACGGCGCACGACGCGGCGCAGACTAGCCAGCGCACGTTGGCGATTGCCGGCGCCAATATGCAGCGCATCTTTGCCTCGGTCGAGTCGGCGGGGCAGACCATCAATAGTCTGGGCGAGCGGGCGGAGAACATCGGCAAGATCGTCGAAACCATTGACGACATCGCCGACCAGACGAACCTGCTCGCTTTGAACGCGGCGATCGAAGCCGCCCGTGCCGGCGAGCATGGGCTTGGGTTCGCCGTCGTCGCCGACGAGGTGAGAAAGCTGGCCGAACGCAGCGCCCGCTCGACCAGAGAGATCTCGGAATTGATCGAAGCCATTCAACGCGAGTCGCGCGCGGCGGTCGGCCAGATGGAGGAGTCGAATACGACGGTCAAAGATTACATCGCCGACACTTCCGTGACCGACTCGCTCCACCGCATCATCGCTGCGGTGGAGCGGATCGTGGAGCGGACGCGCGAGATTGAGGCGGCCACCAGCGAACAGAGCGCAGGGGCCGAGCAGATCGCCAAAGCCACGCAAGACCTGACGAGGCTGACGCAGGAGATTGGCGCCGCGACTGAAGAGCAGTCCGTGGGGGCCGCCGAGGTCGTCAAGGCAATGGAGCAGTTGCGCTCAATCGTGCATCAGTCGGTAGAGATGGCGAGTGAACTGCAAGGCTCCGCCGAACAACTCTACCGACAATCTGACGTGCTCAACGGAGTGGTGGGTCAGTTCAGGATTGAGGATGAATCTAGCCCGCGCGCCAGCGCCGATCGGCCTTTAGCGCCCTTCAAGCCCGCTTCGTCAGGGCGGCGCGTTAACGATCATCAGCATTTGATGAACTAAGCGGCGGCCGCGGGTTTTTGAGAGTCATGAGGGTTCAAGCACCAGCAACTCGCTCCAACAGGTGGTGAAGCGGGGCGAGCGGCGCTCCGAACGTGTCTGCCACGGGCGCTTAAGGCCGGCGGCGGCGGCGAAGTGCAGCGTGTAGCGGCCCATCCGCGTGTTGATGTCGTCAACCGCACGCATCAGGCGGCGGGCGCGCTCGCGGTCGAGCCGGTCGAAGATCGCGCCTTGCGCGGGCGCTTCGGGAACCAGTTCGACCAGCGTCACGCCGGCCTTCTTGAAGCGGTAGCCGTCGCGGTAAAGCCGAGCGACGCCTTCGAGCGCGTGACTAATCAACTCCGGCGTGTAGTTCGAGGGAGCCGGCAGGCGGACCAGCGCCGAGGCGGAATACTGCGGCGTGGTGGCGGGCGCGAAGCGGTTCGTCGTCAGGAAGACCAGCAGGGCGTTCGCGGCCAGACGCCGCCGGCGCAGTTTCTCCGCCGCGCGCGCGGTGTAGCAGGCGACGGCTTCGCGCAACTCGGCGAGCGTTTCGACCGGCCGGCCGAACGAGCGCGAGACGGTCACGGTCAGGCGCGGCGGCGGGCACATCTCCAGCGGCAGGCAACTCGTGCCGCGCAACTCCAGCACGATCCGCTGTCCCACGATGCCGGCCTGCTGGCGCATCCAGCGCTTGTCCACGCCGCGCAGGTCGAGCGCGGTCGCGACGCCCTTCTCTTTCAATAACCGCGCATAAGCGGGACCAACGCCCCACACGTCTTCGACCGCGACGCGCGCCAGCGCCCGCTCCGCGTAGGGCGAGCCGTAGAGGTTGACCACGCCCCCAGCCTTCGCCGAAGTCTTCGCAACGCGCGCCGCCACCTTCGCGAGCGTCTTCGTCTCGGCGACGCCCACCGAGACGGGGAGGCCGGTCCACTGGTAAACCTTCTCTTTGATTCGACGCCCGAGCGCGGTCAAGTCTTCCGCCCCGCGGCAGCCCGCCAGCTTGAGAAACGCTTCGTCAATCGAATAGACCTCGACCTCCGGCGTGAACTCGTTCAGGGTTTCCAACACGCGCGCCGACATGTCGCCGTAGAGCGCGTAGTTCGAGGAGAAGACTTCGATCCCATGACGCTCGATGATCTCACGCGCCTGAAAGACCGGCGTCCCCATCCTGACGCCGGCCGCCTTGGCCTCCTCCGAGCGAGAGATGACGCACCCGTCATTGTTCGACAGCACGACCACAGGCCGCCCCTTGAGCTTCGGCGCGAAGACGCGCTCGCAGGAGACGTAAAAGTTATTACAATCGACGTGCGCGAAGATGGGCTGCATGGGCCGAGATGATAGCGCGGGCCGTGAGCAGCGACCAGAGTTTAAATCGGCGTGAAGCCGACCCATCGGTTTGAGGCTCGAGAGGTCGAGTTGGACCCCTACGAGTTGTTCACTATAGCGGTTTGCAAATGGATGTAACCTGCGCTTGAAAACTCCCTTTTGGCTTCTTCTCATCCGTTAACAAATCCGCCCAATTGACCGGGTTACACGCAAATGCAAACCGCTATAAGTCGCGCAGTTTTTCGGCGGCCTCTTGCCGAAGAACTTCGGCAGGAACTGATCGCGCACCTTCGCGACGACTTCGGCGCGCGTGATGTCGGCAGGCTCTGTGAGTTGCAGATCGAGCTTCCATTGCCCGACGCACCGCTCGTGCATCGTCTCGGCATCCCACAGCGAGCGGTCGAAGAGGGCGAGATGCTCCACGTTCCATGTAAAGAAGTAGCGGCAATTCTCTTTCGTCGCTTTGCCGAAAGCGTCGTCCATCAAGCTGACATCAAAAGGCGAGCGCCCCTGCGCCGTGCCCGGCAGTTTCACCTCGCCACATAAGGCGAGCCGCCCCTGTCCCTGCTCCTTCCGCTCATAGACGCGGAAATCCTGCCGCTTCAAGCTCCCCCGCCCGAAGCTCTCAATGTCTGACGATCCGAAAGGCAACGACTGGTCCGCTCAAAGAGCCGGTCAGACCACTTCGAGACTTCGGCGCAAAACGCGATTTCGTGTTTGCGATTGTTCTTCAAGGTCATCTGACGTGTGTTTGAAGCAAAGCCAAGTTCCTTCGAGGATTACTTAGCTTCCCTGACGAATGCAACCGCCGCAAGATAATTGGCGATAGCCGTGGGCGATTAAAATGAGTTGAGCCGCAATGAGAAGAGGTGCGGAAGACGCGGTTTCTTTGCGGGATAGAATGACAGTGCCCCCGGCAGGACTTGAACCTGCGGCCCCCTGCTTAGGAGGCAGGTGCTCTATCCACTGAGCTACGGGAGCATACGCCGGTGAAATTAACAGATGCCCTGTATGGAGTCCAGTTCGCTCAGGACTGGTATTTGATCAGCGAACGCACGTCGTAACCGGCGAGTCGTTCGCGACCGGGCAGGAATTCCAGTTCGACGACGAAGACGAGGCCGGCCACTTCGCCGCCCAGTGTTTCGACGAGGTCGCAGACGGCTTTGGCCGTGCCGCCCGTCGCCAGCAGATCGTCGGCGACGAGGATGCGGTGGCCGTGGCCGATGGCGTCGCGGTGAATCTCCAGCGTGTCTGTGCCGTACTCCAGATCGTAGGAGACGGACTCGCACTCGGCAGGGAGTTTGCGCGGCTTACGCACCGGCACGAAGCCCGCGCCGAGGTGGTAGGCG
>JBOGOY010000468.1:0-4321 GCA_050748185.1 Pyrinomonadaceae bacterium | reverse complement strand
GGAATTGACGAAGCCTCATTGAAACAACCGCTTCACACCGAGATGGTGCTGAGCGAAGCGGACTTTGTAAATAAAGATGTGTTTCATTCCTTAAAAGTGGAAACCGTGACGGAAGCCTTCTTCAGAGATTACAAAGTCGTCTTCGATAAAGTCGAAGCGGAAGTTAAGAGCAGCATCCCCGACCGAATGCCCGACGACAAGGTTGCGCGGGAGCAACGCCGCCTCTTCATGCAACGCCTATTCAACTGCTTGATGTTCATCTACTTCTTGCAGAAGAAGGGTTGGCTCGCGTTCGAGGGTGACAAAAACTATCTGCGCCGCTTGTTCACGGCGGAAGCGGACAGCGAGAGCTTCTTTTCCGAACGCCTCTACTGGCTTTTCTTTCACGGTCTGAGTTTCGCGGGCGAAGCAATCGAATCGAGCAAGAGTTGCACCCGACGCGCCGTTGCCGAGTCGAAAAGTTTCTCACCGAAATCGAAACTTCAGCCGCCGAGTCTTCGAGCCGCAATCCGCTCGAACAACCGTGGACGCTGACCGAAGACGAGTTCACGCGGCGCACACGCTCGCGCTTCTCAACGCAAATCTTCCGCGCGGCGCGAGACGAAACCTCCACGCTCATCGAAGACATCACCCGCCTCGAACGCCAAATTGATGAGCGCGTAGCCGAACTCTACGGCGTCAAACTCGAAAGCTAAAAACTCGAAAGGGGCGGCGGCGAAAAGATTTACGTCCGCAACGGCAACCGCTCCGAAGAACTGACAGGCGTTGATAGAACAGCTTGGATACAAGGACGCTCATAGTCTCATCGGCAATTGAACGCCTCTTCAGCCCGCGACCAAGACATGCTGCGCAACCTTTATTTCTTGGACGAACTGGAAAGCGTGCGAATTATCGAGGGCAAGATGTGAGCGTGGTAACATTGCCGGCGAGAGGAGAGATGAGAATGCCTACCACCATCGAAGCGGAAATTGATGTTGACGGCAGCGTGCGTTTGCTTGAGCCGTTAAAGTTAACCAAGAAGAGCCGGGCGATTTTAACTGTACTTGACGCCGACATCGCCGAAACGTCTAGCGAAGCCGAAACGCAGCTTGCCGAAGAACGTTTTGCGCGCTGGATCGGTTCCGTCAACAGCGGAGACACGCGCGCCGCCGACAACGAGCGAATTGATGCCGACCTTGCCCGCGCCTACGAGGCAACGCATGACGACGAATGAACAACTCTTCCTCGACACTTCCGGCTTGCTGTGCATGTTCGACGCGGCGGATGCGCGGCATCAAAAAGCAAATGAGTTTTTCCGGCAAGCTCGTTCATTGCTCGTCACAAATTAAGTTCTGGCGGAGTTCGTGCCGCTCGCGCACACTCGCAATTTGAATCGCGTTTACGCGCTTAATTTTCTCCGCACGCTCGCGCTCTTACCGCGCCTCGAAATCGTTTGGATTGATGAGATTTTGCACGCCCAAGCGATGACACTGCTCGAAAATCGGATTGATAAAGACTACTCGCTCTGCGATGCCGCAAGTTTCGTCCTGATACGCGGACGCGGCATCACCGAAGCCTCAACCACCGACAAACATTTCGTACAAGAAGGCTTCGTTCGCCTCTTGCCATCGTGACCACACGGGCGACGAACGCAAAATTATCCAGAAGCTCTTTGAGCGGTCGCAATCTAAATCAAGCTACAGAAGGAATGGACAGGATTAACAGGATGGACATGATGAGTCATAAAGAGGCGATGCGCGTTGTCTCTTTACATCCTGTCAATCCTGTTAATCCTGTCCATACTTTTCTGTCCTGATGTCGTGAGTTTTGATTTAGCAGGCTTTCAGGATGACGATGGTCTGATCGTCGCCGCGCTCCTGTTGGCCGGACCATTCGTCGATCTCTGTGAAGAGTTGCCGGCGCAGTTCGTCGGCCGAGAGCTTGCGGCGCGCGACGACGAACTGCACCAGTCGCTGTTCGCCGTACTCTTCGCCGAGCGCGTTCTGCGCCTCGCTCAAGCCGTCGGAGAAGATGAACAGCAGATCGCCCGGCGCGAGCGTCGCCGAGGCCTCTTCGTAGCGCGCCCACTCGAACGCGCCGAGCACGGTGCCGCCCGCGTTCAGGCGCTCGTGCGAGCCGTCCACGGCGCGCACGAGGATGGGGTCGTTGTGGCCGGCGTTGGTGTAGCGCAGCGTGCGCGCGCGGTCGTCGTAGAGCGCGAGGAAGAAAGTGGCGAAGCGGTTGTCGTCGGTGCTGCGGCAGAGCTGATCGTTGAGACTGGCGGCCATGCTCTCGACCGCGCAGGCGTCTCCCACGCCCGTCACGCCGCGGGGCACGCCGAATTCCACGAGCGGCAGACTGGTCCCCTCACCCGCCGCGACCGCCGCCATCGGCTCCGGACGTTTGTAACGCTCGGCGAGGATCGTCACCTGCGCGCGCAGCGACGCCTGTAGGTTCGACATCACAAGCGAGGCCGAGATGCCCTTGCCCGACACGTCGCCGAGCGCGACCGCGACGAGGCCGGGCACGATCTCCGCGTAGTCGTAGTAGTCGCCCGCCACGCCGCGCGCCGCGCGGCACTCACCGACGAGTTCGGCCCCCTCCAGCCGCGGCACTGCGCGCGGGAAGAGTTGCATCTGCACCTCGGCCGCGATCTCGACCTCGCGCTCCAGCCGCTCGCGCATCACCCGCTCATGCAACAGCGACTCGATGTTGTCGGACATTTCGTTGAACGCCCCGGCCAGTTCGCCGAGCTGATCGTGCGAGCGCACGTGGACGCGGTGCGAGAAGTCGCCGAGTTTGACGTGCTCGGTGGCGCGGTAGAGTTTGTGCACCGTGCCCGTCACGGCCCGCGTCATCCAACCGGCGGCGATGAGGGCCAGCAACTCGAAGACGAGAAAGACGGTCACGAAACTGAGCAGCACATAGTTGAGCTGAATGTTCTGCCCGAGGTAGCCCCGGTCGAGCGCGTATTGCCGGGCCGCCGCCAGCGTGGAGGGGAACCTGTAAGTGATATAGCGCCCCTGCTGGCCATCGAGCCAATTGGTCGCCGGCATGATGACGATGGCGTGCGTCTCGTTCGCCCATTCTTCGCCGAGTTGATCCGCCGCTCGGTCTTGTTCGCGCTGACGACCCGCATCGTCGCCGCGCGCGGCCTCGGTTGATTCCTTCGGCTCGCCATCGCCGCTCGCGCGGCGGTTCTGCCCGCCCGTTTGAAAAAGCGTGCGGTTGGAGAAGGCCGGGCGCACGCGGATGCCCGTGTCTTCGCGCAGGCGCTCGACCAGCGCGCGGCTGACGGGAACCGTGACCAGCAGCGTCAGCGAGCGGCCTTCGACTTCGCGCCGCACCAGAGCGCGCAGAGACGGCGAAGCGTAGAAGGCTTGCGGGTCCGACGAAGGGACCAATACCAGTCCGCTCCACTCTTTACGCCCGCGCAGCCACTCGGGCAGCGGCGCGCCTGCCGGCGTCTGCGCGTCGCCCAACGCGCGCACCTGCTCGCCCGCCGGCTCGCTCTTAAACCGCGCGGGCCGGCTCAGTGTCGAAGTCCACGACTCCTCAGCGCCGCCCGCTGCGTCGCGCCAGACGGCGAGACGCGCCCCCGGCAGCGAAGCTTGTAGCAGACGATCACGCTCGTCCAGCCACGCCTGCGCGCGGGCGTCGTCGTTCGCCGCGCCGGCCGGCAGGGCGGCGAGCGCATCGGCAAGGGCACGAGCGTTCGCCAGCGTCTCGCGTTCGGTCGCGCCGACTTCCTTCATCACCGCGTCGGCCATCGAGTTGAGCGCCATGCTGTAGCCGAAGAGGAACCCGAGGCCCGCGAGCAGCACGATCGGCGTCAGGCCGACGAACAGGTACGTGATAATCAACCGGCGGCGCACGCGCCACAGCAGTTTCCGTTTCAGCCACCGCAGCGTCTTGTAGCCGTAGTAGATGACGGTCGGCGCGACGAGCAGCCACGTGAGAACGTCGAGCAGCGTGCCGACGAACGAGCGCCGATAGAACTCGCCGAACAGATCGCTCGCGAACGCGCGCAGCACGAACAGGACGCCAGCCGCCACCGCGACGCGCGGCATCACGCGCCGCAACCAGAGGCACGCGCCGTCGTAAGCCTGCCCCGCCTTTGCCTTTGACTCGCCCCACACGCCCGGTTTCATCTCTATCTCAACTCTCAATGCGGTTTTTAACCAATCTCCTCACCGCCGCGGCTGTTCTGTTCTTGTCCCGGAGGGACGGCTGACAATAGCCCAGCAATTCATTGCTGGGACTCGTCGCGGTGCATCTCAACAGTCCCGTCAGGGACGGCTGAGATTCCGCGACCGCCGGGGAGTTCAGCCGTCCCTGACGG
>JBOGOY010000467.1:0-4331 GCA_050748185.1 Pyrinomonadaceae bacterium | reverse complement strand
GGATGGCAGCGTTTATGTCTGCCGAAATCGGGGACGATTAGTCGCTTTTCCACCGCCCGCCGTTGGCAATGTAGGAAACAGCCGCTTCACTAACACCAAAATAGCTGGCAATTCTCTTTTGCAACATTATACGCTCTCGACACATCCGCCGAATTGACTCAACTTGACCTGCTGTCAGCTTGTGGTTGCCGTTTTGCTCACCAAATACTCTTGTGTGTCGCCCTTTCATCACTGCATCGTGCGTATTGTCTTTCGCCGTGCCTTGATAAAGGTGTTGAGGGTTTACGCATGAGCGCACGTCGCAGTGATGTAGCACTAACAGGTCATCACTGATGCGCCCGTGCTCAAGGAAATATGAGACGCGGTGGACTTTGAATTCTCGACGGTTGAAACCGACCACGCCGTATCCCGACGGCCTGATAAAGCCTTGCCACAGCCAGCAACTTTCAGGGCCGCCTGTACGATCAACATAGAGCCAGAAACGATAGATTTGTGTGAGGGTGAGTTTGGGAATGCGCTTCATTTCGCACTCCAAAAAAGAAATGATGCCCGCTAATGGATTCGAACCATTGGCCCCACGCGTGTGAGGCGTGTGCTCTACCGCTGAGCTAAGCGGGCTTCCCGTCTTTCAAAGACGGGGCATCCTAGCAAACCGTTTCGCGGAGCGTCAAGCGAGGCGCTCGGCGCGGCGTCTAGATGCGTCGGTGCGGCGTCGTTACTTGGCGGGGGCGGTGCCCTGACCGCCGCTGCCAGCGCCGCCGATGGGCGTGTCGCCGGGGCCGGCGGGCTGCGTCTCGTTGAATTTCGGGGTGGTCACGTCCGAGCCCATGTAATAGTGATTGCGCCCAGTGGCGGTCAGTCCGTCCGGCTGCTCGGGGTCGGCGTTGACGGCCCACGTCGGGGCTTGGCCTGAGCCGCGTGGCGTCACCTTCATCGTGTAGATGTAGCCGTCGGCGACCGGCGCGTCGACTTCAAATCGTTCGTCCAAGTGGCCGTCCTGCCTGAGTTCGGTGAACGTGCCGTACTTGCTACGATTGTGCGAGTTGTAATAAGTGGCCTGCACGGTCGCCATCGTGTTCAGCGTCCGAATCGCGGCGGCCTCGTTGGCGGCGCGCTGGCTCGCCTGCCACGCCGGGATGCCGACGCCGACGAGGATGCCGATGATCGCGATCACGATCATCAACTCGATCAGCGAAAAGCCGCGCTCAAGTGACCGGAAATGTTGACGGGGTTGCATGGTTTCTCCTTCTCGGCTGCTTACACGAACTCGTTTCTTCCCGGTTCCACAATGTCTCTGCGAGCGTGACCCGGCGCTGAACAGCTTGGCATTACTTCATCAGCGGCAAAAATTTTACTACACGACGATCGGAGAGGCCAGAGGTCGGAGGCTAGAGGTCAGAGGTTAGAGGTCGGAGGTCAGGCGTGAGCGGGTTAGCGACGGGCTGGGTCCAGCTTATCGATGTCCAATGAAGTTCGGGGCGGGGAACCAAACACTGACCTCCGACCTCTAACCTCTGACCTCTGCTTTTATGTAGAATGGGCGCATCCGAGGACACAACACGATGAGACGTTTACAGACGGCCGGCGGTGGCGAGGCGGGCCTGTTCACGGCCGAGGACGCCGCCGCGAAGATTGACGAGCTACAGCGGGCCGTCGAGAGCGTCATTAAAGGCAAACGTGAGGCGGTGCGGTTCGCGCTGGTGGCGCTTTTGGCGGGCGGGCACTTGCTCGTCGAGGACGTGCCGGGCGTCGGCAAGACGACTTTGGCGCAGGCGCTCGCCCGCGCCCTCGACTGCGACTTTCAACGGGTCCAATTCACCTCAGACCTGTTGCCTTCAGACGTCATCGGCCTGTCGGTTTACAACGAACGGGCGGGCCAGTTCGACTTTAAGCCCGGCCCCGTCTTTGCCAACGTCGTGCTTGCCGACGAGATCAACCGCACCACGCCGAAGACGCAGTCGGCCCTGCTCGAAGCGATGGGCGAAGGGCACGTCACCGTCGAGCGCACGACTTACCGCCTGCCGCAGCCCTTCATCGTGCTGGCGACGCAGAACCCGGTCGAGCACCACGGCACCTACCCTTTGCCCGAGTCGCAACTGGACCGTTTCATGCTGCGACTGCACATCGGTTATCCCGACATGGAGATCGAGAAAATCATCCTGCGCGACCGCGAGCACGGCGACCCGCTCGACGCCCTGCGGCCGGTGATGACGGCCGGGGCGGTGGCGGAACTGCAACGGCACGCTTCGTCGGTCACGGTGGACGACGCGATCGTGGACTACCTGATGCGTGTCGTCGCGGCGACGCGCGAGAGCGAAATGCTCGATCTCGGCGTCTCCCCGCGCGGTTCGCTCGCGCTCTTTCGCGCCGCGCAGGCGATGGCTTTGACCGAAGGGCGTTCCTACTGCGTGCCCGACGACGTGAAGCGCCTCGTCCTGCCCGTCTTCGCGCACCGCGTCGTCGTCAGCACGCGCTTCTCCTCCAACCTCCGCCGCAGCGACGAAGCCGAAGCCGTCCTGCGCGAAATCATGAAGACCGTGAGCGTTCCAGTTTGAAGAGAGGGTAGAGGATAGAGGGTAGAGGATAGTAAGAACTAATTGTTCCTGCTTTCTACCCTCTATCCTCTATCCTCTACCCTCTTATGTTTTCTCGTTGGCGCAACGCGATTCTCGGGACGCTGCTGATGCTGGCGGGGCTGGCGACGGCGCTGCTCACTTCTTGGGCGCGACAGCGGGGCGCTTGGGAACTGGCGCGCGTCGGGGCGTTCGCCTCGCTGGCCTTCGTTGCGCTGATCGCGATCTTCATGGTCCCGCCGCTCGTGCGCGCGGCCCGCCTCGAAGTCGGCCGGTTCAACCTGCCTTTGCAGTTGACGCCGGGCGGGGCGCTCTTCGCCGGCATCTTCGCGGTGGTCGCGTTCGCGGCCTACAACACCGGCAACAACCTGCTCTTCCTGATCTTCTCGCTGATGACCGCGACGCTCTTCGTCGCGTGGACGGCGGCGCGCGCCTCTCTGGGCGACCTCGTCGTCTCGGCGCGTTTCCCCGATCACATCTTCGCGGCCGAACCGGCCCCGGTCATCGTGCGCCTGCACAACAAGAAGCGTCTGTGGCCGTCGTTTTCCGTGCTCGTCGAGGCTCGCGTCCGTCTGTCGGAGACGCCGGCCGCCAAGTCGCGCTGGCGTCGGCGGCCACGCGCGCGCTTCGAGACGCGACCACTCGCCTACTTCGTCTACGTGCCGCACCGCGCGTGGAACCAGCAGCGAATCGAGCAAACCTTTCCGCGCCGCGGCCACGTTCTCGTGACAGGCTTCGAGCTTTCGACGCGCTTTCCCTTCGGCTTTTTTCGTCTGCGCCGGCGGCTGCACGCGCGCGACGTGGACCTCGTCATCTACCCGCGCCTTGAGTTGGCGAGCGACGAGTTGCACCTGCTGCCGATGCAGGCCGGACGGCTGGTTTCGCCGCGCCGGGGCGCGGGCCGCGAACTGCACGCCCTGCGCGATTATCTACCGCACGATGATGTGCGCCACATCGACTGGAAGGCGACGGCGCGCGCGCGCCGCCTCACCGTCCGCGAATTCGCCGCCGAAGACGAGCGGCGCGTCCACGTAGTCTTCGACACGCGCGTTGCTGCCACCATCGCCGCCGGCGATTCGGAAGAAGCATGGCGCGGGCGGCTGCGCTTCGAGCGCGGCGTGACGCTCGCCGCCTCGCTCGTCGCACACTTCGTCGAGGAGCGCGCCGAAATCAAGCTCACCGTCGGCGCGGACCACGGCAGCTACGACATCGGGACCGAACACCTCTACGCCTGCTTGCGCCGCCTCGCGCTCGTCGAGCCCGAGGTCATGACGGCGGATACGTCCGGCAGCGGACGTGACTGGGCAAACCTCTTCGACGAATCCCCGCGCACGTCGGCGTCTGCCGGCGGCAGCTACGTCATCCTGCTCACTACCGCCGCGCCGGGCACGATCCCCGCGCACGTCTGGCGCAAGTCGCACGTCATTTACTTGTGACTCAGCAGTGACAGGTAAACAGTGACGGGTGACAAGATGAGGCAGCCTGAGCGCGACCCGAGGAGGCCGACTCTTCCACCCGCAGGGGACGGCAAGCAGTGGCTCCCTCGCGGCTGGCGCACCCGCGGTTTCCGCTTTCTCTTGTCACCCGTCACTTGTCACCCGTCACTGTTGAGTGGTGAGTTAGGCCGAGAGTGTTTCCGCCGCCCGCGTGCCCGTGCGGATGCAGTCGGGAATGCCTGCGCCGGCGAGGTAGTTGCCGGCGAGTCGGAGGGAGGGGAAGTGTGTGAGCCTCTGCCCGACGCGCGCCACCCGCGCCGCG
>JBOGOY010000466.1:0-4334 GCA_050748185.1 Pyrinomonadaceae bacterium | reverse complement strand
GCCGACCATCCTGCGCGCCTTTGTCGAAAGGCTAAAACTTTGACCGGCTTCATGTTGCCCTTCTCGCTGCGGCAGCCGAGCGGAGCGAAGGCGGCGGTCATTTACACAAAAGAATTTACACCCTCTTCCCGCGCGGAACGTGGGTTAGAGGTGTCTGTCATCTCCATCGTCGATGTCGAAGCGAGGCAATCCTTCGCGCTTTCCGCCGAACAAACTCCGCCCCCGCCTGAGCGCAAGCCAGCAGAGAAGGCCGCGACGCGCATCGATTTCTACTTGGCACACCTCGCCAGAACCGCCCCCTCCTTCCCCGCGACCGTGAGCTATGGCGTCTTCGATGGTTTTTATGCCAAGCAAAGGTTTGTCGCGGGCGTCCTCGCTTTAGGCTATCAGGTGGTGAGCAAACTACGCTCCGACGCGCGACTGCTTTATCTTGTTCCGTTATCGCTCGCAGCGAGTGCGATTCTTTTGCCGATGGGTCGCATAGCTGATTTGCTGGTGGGGCTGATCGGCGGCGACTTATTACTGATAGTAGCTTTTGGAATAATAGGCAGGTGGTTACTTTCCGTAGGGACTAACGAACTTGAAAGAGTAAATATGTCTGGGGCTCGGATAGTCTGATTGATGTTCTCCTCTGACGTGCGGTTGGGTCGCACTTACCGCTGCGTCAGAAAGAACCTGTCTGTGCCGCTCTCATCAGGACTGATTTAAGGGGGGAAGTTATGGAAATCATCAACACGGACGTCGTCATCGTCGGGGCGGGACCGACGGGCCTCTCTCTCGCCTGTCAGTTCATCAGGCACGGAGTTGATTTCCGCATCGTCGAGCAGAACGAAGGCGTCACGCCTTACTCCAAAGCCCTCGGCGTGCATGCCCGCACGCTGGAGATTTACGAACAACTCGGTCTGGCGGAGAGGGCGACAACCGAGGGCGCGATTGCCGGGAAAGTCCGCATGCTCGAAGGCGGCGAGGTGCTCGGCGAAGTTGATCTATCGAACATCGGCGAGGGTCTGAGTGCTTACCCGTACATGCTCGTGCTGGAACAAAGCAAGAACGAACGGCTGCTCTATGAATACTTACAAAGTCACGGCAAGGAAGTTCTCTGGCACACGGAACTCGAAAGTTTTTCGCAGACGAATGCGGGCGTGACCGCGCGGACTAGAAACGCTGCGGGCGCGTCTCAAGTAATCGAAGCCAAGTACCTCGTCGGCTGCGACGGATCTCGCAGTCCGGTCAGGCACGCGCTCGGACTCTCCTTCGAGGGCAGCACGTTCGAGCGTCTCTTCTACGTCGCCGATGTGCGGATCGATTGGGAGTTCGGCCACGACGCGCTGCACGTGTGCCTCGCGCGAAACGCGGTCGTCGCCTTCTTCCCGATGAAGGGCGAGAATCGTTACCGCATCGTCGGCGCTTTCCCTGAAGGCTTCGACAAAGACGAAGGCGAGATTTTGTACGAAGAGATCGAAGGGCGCATTAAAGAGGAAGCGGAAATCGCGCTCGAAATCTCACACGTCAACTGGTTCTCGGTTTATCAAGTTCACACGCGCCATGTCAATAAATTCTCCGAGGGCAGATGTTTTCTCGCCGGAGACGCAGCGCACATCCACACGCCAGCGGGCGGGCAAGGCATGAACACGGGCATTCAGGACGCTTACAATCTGGCGTGGAAAATGGCTTACGTGCTTAAAGGCTCTGCCGGCGAACGGCTGCTGGATACTTACAATGAAGAGCGTCTGCCGAACGCCGAGAGATTGTTGGGGACGACCGATCGGATGTTCAATTTCGCCGCCGGTTCGGATTGGTTGTTGAATCTGATTCGGACGACCGTGTTCCCGCCGATGGCGAAATTCATTCTCAGCCTCGATGTCGTCAAAGCCAGATTCTTCCCTTTGATTTCGCAAATCGGCATCAACTACCGCGACCGCTCTCTCAGTGATCATGGCGGCGACGGAGAACTCGAGGTCAAAGCCGGGGACCGATTGCCGTACTTCTTAGTCAACGGCAAAAGCATCTACGACAAGTTGCGTGAGCCTAAATTCCATCTCCTGACTTTCTCGGATGGAGAGAGTGATTACCGAGCGATGAGAGACGAAGTTGAAAGCGAATACGCACACCTCGTTGATTATCACGTCGTCCCTCTCTATCCGCACGTGGCAGCAGTCTTCGGCACGAACAAACCCTTCAACGTGCTGCTCAGACCGGACAACTACATCGGATTTCTTTCCCCAGAAACTTCGTCGCGTCGGTTAAGAGTTTATCTCAAAGATGTCATCCGCAGCAGTTGAGTCGCGCACATGAAAATAGAGAAAGTCTTAATCGTCGGCGGCGGCATCGGGGGGTTAACTCTCGCTTTGGCGCTGCGTCGGGCGAATATTCCGTATTCAGTTTTTGAACGCGCGCCGGAGTTGAAGGAAGTTGGCGCAGGGATCGGCGTGTGGACGAACGCCGTCAAAGTGCTCGACCGTTTGGGCGTCGGTGAGCGCCTACGCGAAACGGGCGCGCCACTGCACATCGCCGAGTTGTGTTCCGCCAAAGGGCAAGTTCTTTCGCGCTCCGATCTCGACCACTTAGCGCGCGAAGCGGGCGCGGCTTGCTACGTTATGCATCGCGCCGAACTGCACGCGGCTCTGGCGGAACAGCTACCCCGCGGCGTCATCAAGACGAATCATGAATGCGTCGCGGTCGAAGCAGATGCGGCGGGCGTGTCGATTCACTTTGCCGACGGGACGAGCGCGAAAGGAACTCTCGTCGTCGGCGCCGACGGGCTCAACTCAATCGTGCGGGCGCATCTCTGGGGACCAGCGAAACCGCGCGATGCGGGGCAAACCTGTTTCCGCGGCGTCATCAAAATGAAAACCGACGACACGGGTGTGATGCGCGAAATTCACGGCGCGGGCAGACGCTTCGGGATTTGCCCTCTGAGCGGAGACAGAATCTATTGGTATGCGGCTCTCAACGCGCCGGAAGGAAAGATGATTGACTTTGACCAACGACAGCGCTTGTTGCTCGAAGTGTTCAAAGACTGGCAGTGGCAGGTTCCAGCCATCATCGCCGCCACCCCGACCGAAACGATTCTGCAAAACGATTTGGTTGACCGCGTGCCGATTACCCGTTGGAGCAAAGGAGCGATCACTTTGCTCGGAGATGCGGCGCATCCGACCACGCCGAATTTCGGACAAGGCGCGTGTCTGGCAATCGAGGATGCGATGATTCTGACGCGCCACTTGGTCAAGCACACACACGTGCCCGAAGCTTTGCAAAGCTACGAGCGGGCGCGGGGCCAACGAACGGCGGCCATCGTCAAACAGTCTCGGACTTTCGGCGCGTTGGCGAAATGGGAAAATCCGTTTGCCGTTCACTTGCGCGAGTTGCTCGTGCGGGCGACACCTGAATTCCTCGTGCAACAAACCATGCGAAAGCAAATCGGTTTTGACGCCGGCAATTTGTCGTGAGGTGAAATCGTCATGATTCGCATGTCAGGCATGCTGGTCGCGTTGACGTTCGGCGGGTTGAGCCTGTTTCACGTGTATTGGGCGTTGGGCGGGAGATTTGGCAGCGGCGTAACCGTGCCCACCGTGGGGAACTCGCGAGCCTTCCATCCGTCACCTCTCGGGACTGTGCTGGTCGCGACCGGCTTGCTCTTGGCGATGTTGACCGTGCTGGGTCGCCTCGGTCTGCTCGGAGAGGTAATCCCAAGATGGGTGTTCCGTTGGGGGACTGGGGGCATTGCTTTAATCTTTTTTCTGCGGGCGGTCGGAGAGTTCAGGCTGGTCGGATTCTTCAAGCGAGCGAGCGACACCTCGTTCGCTTACTGGGACACGTGGCTCTTTTCTCCGTTATGTCTCTCGATCGCGGTCATAGCATTCACGCTCGTTTATTTTGAAGCCTAAATGCGGCGAAGCAAAAGTAAACATTTCTGTCTTCACGCCGCCAAAATCGTTGCGGTCGGTGTCAGACAAGTCATATAAAATACCAGTTCGATGAACAGATGCCCCACTTGCTTAACCGCTGTCACTGAAAATACTTTTGACTGCCCAACGTGTGGCGCGGCGCTGTCGAGTATGCAGACGACAGTGCGCCAGCCTCCGCCGAAAGAAAACAGTAAATCCCGTAAAAGCTCTCATGCGGGTTCTAAAAGTTCGCGCGGCGAAGGTCATTTCATAGCGGGTACAATTCTGGACGATCGATATCGCATCATCGGTCTGTGGGAGAGGCGGGATGGGCGAGGTCTATAAGGCCGAAGACCTCAAGCTTGATCAAATCGTCGCGCTGGGTAGTGGCTCACATGAGGGTGAGAGCAAGACTACAATGATAACGATGAATGAATAGTCGTAAAC
>JBOGOY010000465.1:0-4338 GCA_050748185.1 Pyrinomonadaceae bacterium | reverse complement strand
AGCTTCGTCGCCGCGATGGGCCGCTTCTCGCAGGCGCGCAGGAGGCCGGCCATCACCTTGTTGCGGTCGAAGGGCTCGCGCCGGCCGTCTTTCTTGATCACCATATAGGGGATTTCGTCAATGCGCTCGTAAGACGTGAAGCGCCGCTCGCACTTGAGGCACTCACGCCGCCGACGGATCGAGTCGCCCTCGCGCGACTCGCGCGAATCTACTACCTTATCTTCGATGAAGCCGCAGAAAGGACACTTCATATACGAGACTCCTGTCAGAATCCGAGGATACTTGACTCAAAGCGAAGAGAGGTTCTCCCGGCGACGGGACGGGGGCCGTCTGTCCGACGGTTTACTCTCCCCTCGTTCGACCGGTGGCACCGAGTTTTGCGCCAAACTCTTGAGCCGGGCGAGGCTCACGTCGCTACGCAGAAAGTAGTAGAGCCCGAAGATGACCGCCGGCCCGAAAAATACGAGGTGCAAAACGATGGAGACGGCCGCCGCCTGCTCGCGCGCCGTGCCGAGGAAGACAAGCCCGGCGGCGGTCGCCGCATGGAAAGCCCCGGCGGCGCCGCCCGGCGTCGGCACGAGCGATCCGACCAGCGCAAAGCCGAGGACGAACAGTGTCTCACCTAACCCGAACGGCAACCCGAAGGCTCTCAGAATGATCCAGTTTGTCGCGGCGATGCCGGTCCACAGCAGCGCCGTCCAGCCCACCGTCACCGCCAGCGATCGCGCGTCAACCAACACACTCAAGGCCTGCGCCAAATGCTCTAACAACCCGACCAACAAATGTCCGAGACGGCGGACGAATGCCGGCCTGCCTTCAAGTTTCTGTCCGATCCAGCCGAGTAAGAGCGGTGTGTGGCGTCGGAACCAGACGAGTGCAATCACACCGACCGCCGCCAACGTTAAGAGCACTACGCCCGCCTGCCGCACCCGCGCGTAAGCGGCCACGTCGCCGCCCGCAGGCGCACGGAACCAGATCAGATTGACGGCGAAAATCAGGACGACCGCGACCATGTCGTAGAGACGCTCGACGCCGATCGTGACGAATGAGGCTGCCGGGCTGACGCGCGGCTCGCGGAACGGCAAAAACGCCGGGCGCACCACTTCGCCCGTCCGCCCGACTAAGAAGACCGCCCCGAAGCCGACCGTCGTGGCCGCGAATAATTCTCGCAGGCCCGCGGGCGCGAGCGGCGCGAGCAGTGCCTGCCACCTGAGAGCACGCACCAAGTATGAGCCGCACACTAACAACACGCCCGTCGTTATCCAGCGCCCGTCTGCTCTTCCGACCGCCGCACGCACCCCCGCCCAGTCCAAATCGCGCCCGAACCACCACAGCACGAGTGTGGCGAGCAGAATCAGAGCGGTGAATTTCAGGTAGCGGCGCAAAAGAGTTGAATGCCTCGGAAGAAATTTCGGCGGAGGAGCCGGGCGTCAGGGCAATCCGGCTTGACCTCTCCCAGCGAACGGGACCACAATATGTTGTGTGGCTTAACTAGGCTACAACATTAAATTTTGGGGCGCAAGAAAGTAGCGGCAGTAAGGAAGAGCGCGTTGGGCCGGGGCGGTGACCGCGGTTAACGCCGGCCCTGACTGATTAATCCTTAGCGCTCATCATTTTCAGGCGGAACTTTCCCCTTTGCCCGGTCGTAATCCCCGGCGGCAGAGTTCCTACCGTGGGGTTAACGAGTTTTCAGGATCCTCATACAAGAGAGCGGCTGGGGACGGAAAGGGTGCTGGGAAACGTGTTGGGAGCTGCACAGACTTTGACGGCTACGAGCGACGGTGCGGAATTAGTCAGGAGGTGTCGCGCGGGCGACGGCGCGGCGTGGGAGGAGATTGTCTCCCTCTACTCGCGGCGCATCTACAACCTTGCCTACCGTTTTACTTCGCGAGGAGACGCCGCCGAAGATTTGACGCAGGAAGTCTTTGTTCGCGTTTATCGCGCGCTCGAACAATACGACGCCAAACAGGGCGACCTGCAAAACTGGCTGATGCGGTTGGCGCGTAATCTGATCATTGACGATTACCGCAAGCGCCAACGCGCGCCGCAGGACACGCAGGCCGAGGATCTCGAAGGCCACACCTATCACCTGCGCGCGGCCAACGCTTCGCCGCAGCGGGAGATAGAGCGACGCGAGTTGGGTGAGCAGGTGCAGGCGGGGATCGACAAGCTGCCGCCGGATTTACGCACCTGCGTCATTCTGCGCGACATCGAGGAGTTGAGTTATCAGGAGATCGTCGATCTGCTGAAAATCCCGGAAGGGACTGTGAAGTCGCGAATTAACCGCGGGCGCATTGAGTTGGCGAAAATCCTGCGCCGGATGCGCGTCGTGGCTATGAATTGATTGAGGGGGAGAGACGGTAACAGAGTTATGTTGTGTGTTGAATTCGAAGATCGCCTGACTGATTACCTCGAAAGCGCGCTCGACGGCGAGGCGCAGCGAGCGTGTGCCGAGCACACCCTCCGATGCCCCGTCTGCCACGAGCTTTTGAGCGAAGTCAAAAATGCCCTGCGGACCTGCCGCGCCGCCGCGCCGCCCCCCCCCTCTCCCGCGCTCGAAGCGCGCATCCTGATGCAGACTGCGCCCGAATCAGTGATGACCTGCGAGGAATTTGAGAACCATCTGACCGACTACCTCGACGGCTTCCTGCCCGCGGCGTTGTACCACCGCTGGCAGCGACACGCCGAGTTGTGCGGGCGTTGCACGAACCTGCCGGGCGAGGTCGTCCGCTCCATCGGTGCCTGCTACTCCTACATCAGCGAAGAACTCACAGTCCCCGTGGACTTACATGATCGCATCCTGCAAGCCACGCTCGGCACGACGCAGGCCGCGGAAGTCCGCGCGCCGCTGCACGCGCGACTGGCCGAGACGGTGCGCGGGTGGCTCGATTCCATCGTGACGCCGCAACTGGCGACTGTCGCCACGATGCTCCTCGTCGCCATCCTCGTCGGCACGAGCACGCTCTCGCCGGACGGCTCGATCGGCGGCATGTACCACGCCATCGCCGGGCAATCCGGCCGCGGCGCGACATTCTCCGACAACCTGAAGCGCATGGCCGGGTCGCTGGTCGGCGGCGAAACAACAGAGGGCGACGCGAGGCCGGCAGACGGGCAGAAGCAGCCCGAATAAGGGGCGCACTCGTTACAAGGCTTTGCCGGCCGTCCGTGTTGCCAAGCAAATTAGTTAGACAAGTATGCAGGCAAGTTGTTAATGAATTGCTCTTATCACATCACGAACCAAGCGGTCGTCCACTGTAACCGTTGCGCGCGGCCGCTGTGCCCGGCATGCGATCATCGCATCAAGGGTTTTCCCTACTGCCAAGACTGCATCGTCGCGGGCGTCGAACTTCTTCAGCAGCAGACCGAGCGGGTCAGCGCCCCGCTGCTGTTGCGCCGCAAGACTTCCAAGTGGATCGCCCTGCTGTTATCGTTCGTCGTGCCCGGTCTCGGCGCGGCTTACAACGGGCAGACCTCGAAGGCGCTCATCCATTTCGCCATCTTCGCCTGCTTCTTCCAGATGGCGACGGTGACGGACGCCATCGCATTCTTCGTCATCGGCGTGATCGGAATCTGGCTTTTCGCCGCCGTTGACGCCTACCGGACGGCGGAATTGATCCGCGCCGGGCTCGCGCCCGACGCCGAGTCCGATGCCATCGCGCGCCGACTCTACGGCAACCCGTTGGCGTGGGCCGTCGTCTCGATCACGCTCGGCACGATCTTCCTACTGCGGACGCTGATGGGCGTGCGCCTGCCGGTGCAGGAAATGCTGCCGGTCGCGCTCGTCGCCCTCGGCGCCTACATGCTGTTCGACTACCTGCGTTCGCGCCGCTTGAAGTCAGAGTCGGTTGTCTTCGACTCGCTGACGCCTCCTTCGGCCATCGCCGGCGGCGCACCGCTCGACATGACACGGTTCAGCACTGGAGCCATCGCGGGCGACACGGCCGCGCGCCAGCAGCCGCGGGCGGATTCGGCTTGGCCGCTCGATCCGCGTGCGTGACGGGAGGAGAATTTCCCCCGTGCGTTCTGCTAGAATGGGCGGCGGCTGAGAAACAGAGGTCGAGGGGCCGCGCAGTTTTTGACTAAGAGGAGATTGAGAATTATGTCGGCAGCTTTCAAAATCTTCGGACGCTGGGGCGGAATCCTGACGCTCATCGCGCTGCTCATCGTGCTGGTGAAGCAACTGATCGCGCTCGTCAGCTTTGTATTCGTCGCCCTCAAGATCGTGATCGTGCTGGCGTTCGTCGCCGTGCTGGCACTCATCGTCATCGCGATGCTGCGCGGGCGAACGCAGCGACGCAAGCGCGAAGCGGATAACTTTTAGTTTCTAAATTCCCATTG
>JBOGOY010000464.1:0-4353 GCA_050748185.1 Pyrinomonadaceae bacterium | reverse complement strand
GTAGCCTCGCGGGTAGCAGCGACGGACCCGCGAGGCTACCGCTCGCGGTTCTGACCGCTCCCGTCAATTGTCTTCTTCCTCCCGGTCCTCGACTGTGTCTGGCGGCCTTCACATTGTTGGTGGCAACTGAGGCTGATAAACTCTGAAGTCGAAATCTGCCAGCGCGGATGTGTTGATGAGCACTCGTTTACAACAGATTAATCGGCAACTTGCGCGTCTGTTACTCGCCGTCATGGGGGTGGGCGCGGCCTTTGGCGTCGCGGTCGCCCAGTCGTCTGAGTTGGACGCGCCGACGCCGGTGGTGAGCAGCGTTGTCGAGGGGCGCGTCGCCCCGCTCGACGTGGGCGACGCGCGCGTGACGCGCCACTTCTACACCTTTGGCGGCGCGCGCGGCGATCTCGTCGTCTCGGTCGAGAGCGACAACCTTGACGGAGACATAGATCTCTTCACTGCCGGAACGCTGCGGCCTTTGACGAAGATCACCGTATACAGCGGGACGGGGACGCTACGCGCCTCAAAGTCGGTCTTCCTGCGGCGGGACGAGACGCTCATCTTGCGTGTGCAGGCGCGCAGCCCCAACGATCAGGACGGGGTCTATCGGATAACTTTGACCGGCACGTTCGTCGCTTCGAATCTGCCCGCACCCGCCGCGCCTGAAGCAGCGATCGCGCCCGCGCCTTCGAGCCCTGCGGGTAAAGTTGTGCGGCGCGTCAACTCGGCTGGCGCGCGCATCGAGGAGCCGCGCCCGCCCGAGCCTGTGAGGATCGAGTCGGCCGAGGAAGTAGAAAGCGAAGGGAAAGAGGAGACGCCGAAAGCGACGAAAGACGCGACGAAGACATCTGCATCGAGGAGGACGGAGACCGGCGCGCGGCCTCCCGCGGATCCCCGCCCGCCGGCGAGGAGAGGAAGGCGAGGGCGTGTCAGGCCCGCGGCCAAAACGGAGCCTGAACGCGCCGAGACGCCCGCCGCCGTGGAGAGGACCAGAAAGGGCGAGTCGGAAGCAGACGCTGGCGAAACTTCATCCGAAGCGCCCGCCCCGAAACCCGCACGGCCCAAGTCTTCACGGCCGAAACGCGAAGCGCCGAGGCGGACCGACCCGGCTCGTGCGAGAATGTCGGAGGCAAGTCGTGACGCCACGGCCGCCGCCGCGCCGGCCCCCGAGCCGCTGCCGGGCACGCGGTTGGTTATTCAGTTGAAAGACGGAACCAGAATCGAACGCGAGATGAACGCGGTGCGCCGGGTGACGGTCGAGAAAGGGCTGCTCCTTGTCGTGCTGAACAACGGCAAGATCGAGCGCCAGCCGATGAGCGGCGTCCTGCGGATGGCGATAGAGCCTTAGTGGAAGTGATGAATGATGAGTGATGAATGATGAATGAAATGCCTCGACATATCGCTCAACTCAGGGCCTTTCATTTGAGAGTAGTGGTCATCGTGGGGAGATGAAACCACGAAGCACACGAAGGCTGATCAAGGACGATGACCGCAAGACTCTCCGCTGTTGTTTGCTTTGACGTCTCCTCCTTGTTCCGCTTCGTGTCCTTCGTGGTTAAATGCTTCTCCCCTGATTGAGTCACTGCTCATTTGCGATTTGAAGTTCATCTTCAATTGCAAATCAAAAATCGCAAATCGTCATTGTTATCGAGACGCGCATGACGGCTGCCGCAAGAAATCTGTGGCGAGGGTTGCTGCTGTTATTGGCGGTGGTCGGGGCGATCGCGCTCTACCGGCAGGGCTGGCGTTGGCAGTCGCCCGATCAATTACTCTCGTGGGGCGCCGGCTGCGTCACGGCTTTGATCATCATCGCGATCATCACCGCGACGCTGACCTGCGGGCTGACCGCCTCAATCTTTCTCGTCATCACGCCGCTGCTGTTCCCGCCTCATTGGTCCGCGCTGATCACAACGATCGGATTTACACTGGGCACGCTGGGTGGCTATCTGGTCGGTCGTTTCGTCGGCGGCGAATGGGCGGCGCGCTTTCGTCATCGACGCTTGCACCGTTTTCTGACCCGGCATTCGAGCTTCCTCGCGCTTTTCGGGATGCGTCTGGTCCCCGCCAGCCCGCACAGCGTCATCAGCTACGCCGCCGGGCTGGCCGAGATTCCGTTGCCGCGCCTGCTGGCGGCCACCTTCGCCGGGCTGGCGATCAAGTCTTACGTCTATGCGAGCGCCATCAACCAGACCCTGAACGCCGAATCGCCCGCCGGCGTGCTGAACACGACGACGCTGCTTTCGCTGCTTGCCGTGGCCGCACTGGCCTTCGCCGGCCACATGTTCCAGCAAAGGATGTTTGCAAATGCCCACGTCGTGAGCGCGGTCGAGGGCCGGATCGATCTTAAAAAATCTTAAACGCCGACGAAACGCCGGTCGTCCATTCAAACAGCTTCCAACCCGGAACCAGCGTAACAACATGTCCCGCCGTCCCAACCGCAGCCGAGCCAAATCAACCCCGACGAGTGATTCAACCCTCGGCCAACGCTCCGCCGTGACGAGCCCCCTCGCTTACCCTTTCACGGCCATCGTCGGCCAAGAGGAAATGAAGCTCGCCTTGATGCTGAGCGTTGTCGCTCCGTCTCTGGGCGGCGTTCTCGTGATGGGCCACCGTGGGACGGGGAAATCGACCGCCGTGCGCGCGCTCGCCAAGCTGCTGCCGCCGGTCGAGATGGTCGCCGGCTGCGCTTTCAACTGCGACCCGCAAGACGCGGGCCATTTGTGCCACGACTGTCGGGCGCGGCCTGAGACGGGCGGGCCGCTGGCGCGGGAGATTGGTCCCGTGGGGGTGGTAGAACTGCCGCTGAATGCGACCGAGGATCGCGTGTGCGGCACACTCAATTTTGGGCGCGCCCTCGGCGAAGGGATCAAGGTGTTCGAGCCGGGGTTGCTGGCGCGCGCCAACCGCGGTTTCCTCTACGTCGATGAGGTGAACCTGCTCGAAGATCACCTCGTCGATCTCCTCCTTGATGCGGCGGCCACCGGGCGCAGTCGCGTCGAGCGCGAAGGCGTCTCCGTCGAGCACCCGGCGCGCTTCGTCCTTGTCGGCTCGGGCAACCCGGAAGAGGGCGAACTCAGGCCGCAACTGCTCGACCGTTTCGGCCTCTACGCGGAGATTCAAACTGTCATGGACGTCGGGCAGCGGGTCGAGATCGTCGAGCGGCGCGAAAGGTTCGAGCTTGACCCACAAGGGTTCTGCGCGGAGTTCGGGAAAGACGAGAAACAATTGGGACGCCGCCTGTTGCGGGCTCGAAAATCTTACGCCGGGGTGTCGATCTCGCGCGAACTGTTGCGCCGAGTCGCTGAATTGTGTCTCCGCTTAAAAGTTGACGGCCACCGCGGCGAATTGACGATTGCACGCGCGGCGCGGGCGGCGGCGGCTTTGGATGGTAGGCGAGAAGCGACTGAAAAGGACGTGCGGCGCGTGGCCGCGCTCGCCCTCAGGCACCGCCTGCGCCGCGACCCGCTTGAACGCACAGACGACGGCGAGCGCATCGGCGACCAAGTCTCCGCACTTTTCGGCGACGAAGAGCCGGGGGACCAACAAGAGAGAGGTGGGGGCGGCGAGGGCACGGGCGGGCGGGCGGGTGCGCGAAATCGCTCGAACGGCGTGGGACCAAAGAGCGAGAGGCAGCTTAGCCGGGAAGGCGAGACACTCGATCATGCGCCGCCCGCGACTGACGTTGCCGAGCGGCCGGCCCCGCCCGCCGCGAGCCCCACTCTACCGGCCCCGGCGGGCCAAACCGGGCAGAACTTGACGAAGCCGCATGTGAACTTTCTAGGCAGGCAGCGCGGGCGCGGCGCGAAAAAAGTGGACGCCGGGCGCGGGCGGTTCACGCGCGCTGCTTGCGCCCCGTCGCCGCACGGGACCAAGCAGATCGCTCTCGCCGCCACGCTCTTCGCGGCGGTCGAGTCGGCGGTGGCGGTTGGAGGTAGTCATTCGGCCCGCCGAGCGGTCAACATCTCTCACGAGCACCTGCGTTTCAAACGTTTCAGCGCTAAGGCGGGGACACTCTTCATCTTCGCCGTGGACACCTCGGGCAGCATGGCCCTGAACCGCATCCGGCAAGCGAAGGGGGCGCTCGCCGAGTTGTTGCGCCGCTCTTACGTCAACCGAGATCGCATCGCCCTGATCAGTTTTCGGGGCCGGGCGGCGGAAGTGTTGCTCGGCCCCAGCCAGTCGCCTGCGACGTGCAAGCGCCTGCTCGACCAACTCCCCGTCGGCGGCGGAACGCCGCTCGCGTCCGCGCTGCTGCGCTCGCTGGAAATCGCGCGTCAAGCGTCGCGTCACGGGACGACGCAAATCTCGTTGCTGGTGTTCACCGACGGGAGGGCCAACGTCCCACACGCGACAGACCTGCGG
>JBOGOY010000463.1:0-4367 GCA_050748185.1 Pyrinomonadaceae bacterium | reverse complement strand
CCGGTTGGAAGTGCTGGAGGTTTCGATGAGCCGCTCGTCGGCCAGATGCGCGAAGGCGGCCCGCACCGTCTTGCGGTTGACGCCGAGTTGCTCGCTGAGTGCGCGCTCGCTCGGCAGGTTTTCGCCGGGCTTCAGTCGTCCGCCCTCGACGGCGGCGCGAATTTGCTGCGCGATCTGCTGCGGCTTCGTGGCGTCCGCGTTGCCCTTGATGCGAATATTCAGTTTCGTCGCCAATGCTCTCTGACTCCTTCTGGGTGTTAATGATCCTATGCGTGACTCAACTTAAGACCGCGCGTCCGGAAAACTCAGGCCCCGACTGGTCCACCGCCCCGGCCTTCAACGGGCGAAAACCTGCGACAGATCAGCGAAGGCCTTAAATTCAAGCGCGTTCCCGCTCGGATCGAGCAGGAACATCGTGGCCTGCTCGCCCGTCTGGCCGCGAAAGCGCACGTCAGGCTCGATGACGAACTGGACCCCTGCGCCCCTCAGGCGCTCGGCCAACCCAGCCCACTCGTCCATCGACAGGATGAGGCCAAAGTGCGGGACCGGGACTTCGTGTCCATCCACCGGGTTGGTCCCCACCCGCCCGTTGCCGCTGCGTCCCGCGCCATCTTGCAAGTGGGCCACGATCTGATGACCGTAGAGATCGAAGTCGATCCAGCGTGCGGAACTGCGCCCTTCGGGGCAGCCGAGCACGCCGCCGTAAAAAGCGCGCGCCGCTTCGAGGCTGTGGACCGGAAAGGCCAAATGAAATAAGGCGTGAGATGCCATCACAACTCGCGGCCGCAACCGCCGCAATCGAAAGCCCATCTGGTATCGTCGGATTACACGTCAGACTAGGCCGCGTGGCGGACGAATGTCAACACTTAATTTGACCTGATGAACCTTGCGCCGGGGTCCAATGTCGTGGCTTATTATTCCGAAGTGACAAGTGAATAGTGACAGGTGACAGGATGAGCCGGCCGCGGTGCGACACCGAACTGGTTTTTAAGCCGAACCCACTGGAGCAGAACAGGTTCAACTGCTCACGCCAAGCGCCCGGTCTTCGACTCTTGCTTGTCACTTGTCACTGTTGACCTATCTCGGTTGAGTTCTGACACGCTGATGAAAAATGTCGAGGTGATCAGCCTGCGCGACATGCTCGGGCGGCAGCAGGGGCCACTCGTCCGGCGTCTCCTCCACACTGTCTTCAGCGTCGCGCTGCGGCTCTTCTTCCGCCGCATCGAGGCGGACGGGATCAGTTTGGTCCCCTGCTCCGGGCCGTTGCTCTTCGTGCTGAACCACCCCAACGGGCTGATCGATCCGGCCCTCGTCTTCTGCGCGCTGCCGCGCCCCGTCTCCTTCCTCGCCAAGTCCACGGTCTTCCGCCTGCCCGTCGTCGGCTACGTCCTCCGCACGGTCGAGTCGCTGCCGCTCTACCGACGCATCGATGAGGGCGAAGACACTTCGCAAAACCTACTGACCTTCGCCGCCTGCCGTGCGCTGCTGAAGCGCGGCGGCGCGGTCGCGCTTTTCCCCGAAGGCGTCTCGCACAACGCGACTCACCTGCTGCCCTTAAAGACCGGGGCCGCGCGCATCGCTCTCGGCGCGCTCTCGCCGGTCGGGGCAGAGCCCGTGGGCGAGCGGCTCGCGTCTCTGCTCGTCGTGCCGGTTGGTCTCTATTACACCTCGAAGACTTCTTTCCGTAGCGAGGCGCTGATGCGCTTCGGCCGGCCACTCGCAGTGGTCCCCGTCGCGGCGGACGCGGACGGCGAACCGCCGCGCGAGGAAGTACGCGAACTGTCGGCGCGTATCGATGCGGCGCTACGCGGCGTGACACTGAACGTCGAGAACACGGACGCGCTGGAAACCGTGGCGCGCGCCGAGCAACTGTTCTCTTCGCTCTACGAGACGATCAATTTCCGCCACACGCTCTCGGCCGAATTCGACTTGCGCCGCCGGGTCGCCGCCGTCTTAGAGGGGCGCGGCACCGGGCGCTCACGCGAACTTCTCCGCCGGATTACCGATTACGAGTCCGGGTTGGCGGAACTAGGCATTCGCCCCGAAAACCTCTCGGTGCTGGCCCATACGCGCTGGGACGTGTTTCGTCACCTACTGTTGAAAGGTGGGATATTGTTGCTGCTCGCGCCGCTCACGCTGCCCGGCGCGGCCATTCACTTACCGGCTTACCTGCTCTGCCTGCTCGCCTCGCGCCTCTACCGGCGGCACGGGCCGGACGAGGCCGAGTCCACCGTCAAAATCCTCGTCGCCATCCTGCTGATGCCGCTGACGTGGCTCGTCGTCTCCGGCTTGGTCTTTTACTGGTTCGGCTGGTGTGCCGCGCTCGTCGGGCTGCCGGTGCTCGTCGCCTGCGGCTACACGGCGATGCGCTCGCTGGAAGAACTCTACGACCTGCGCGGCTGGCTCAAAGCCGGTCTGATGCTATTGCAACAGCGGCACAGGTTCCTGCGCCTGCTGTTGGAGCGCAGGGCTTTACACCAAGAGATCAAGAGGAATCTTGACGCGGCCGGCGAGTGAACGGGCGGCCCGGCGGTCGCGCACAATCGACATTGATTCCCCGAGCCGATTATCAACGACCACACTTTCAAATCATTTCTCGAACAATCTTACTGAACACGGTAATAAGAGACGACGCCGCCGGGAGCGCAGGCCTCCCTGCCTGCAAGTTCGCGTCAGCGAGCTAACTGACTATCGCTCTCACTTAACCTTGAACGCTGGGGCACACTTTTGTTCGCGCTCACGCGCTCATGGCAGGCAACAGCCTCGCGCTCCCGGCGTCACGCGGCCTCATTCCGACCGGTTGGTAAAGCCCTTCACCATCATCAGGAACATTCGGCGGCGAACCGTGTCTAATGAGCCGATAGTCAGTAAAGGAGAGTCCGCATGAAATTTCAAAGTCCGCGCGCAGGGGCGAGTGCCGCCACGCCGCATATCAACGTCACGCCGCTGATCGACGTGCTGCTCGTGCTGCTGATCATCTTCATGGTCATCAGCCCACTCCGGCCTTCGCGGTTCAAGGCGTTGGTCCCCGAAGAGCCGCCCGACAATCCTGAGTTGCCGATTAAAGAGAACTCCAAGTCGCTGGTCGTGATCGTCGGCCACGGCCGACAACTCACACTCAACCAGACGCCGGAGCTGGGGAGCGTAGACGAGCCGGCCCGCCTCGTCGCCGAGTTATCTCGGGTTTTCAGTGAGCGCGAGCGAAATAATGTCGTGAGGGATGATCTCGTCGGGCGGGCGGAAGTGGCGACTGGAGATCGAATCGAGAAGACCGTCTTTATCCGCGCGCCCCGCTCGATCAATTACGGCGAAGTGGCGCGGGTGATCGACGCCGTGAAGGGCGCGGGCGCTAACCCCGTCGGCCTCCAGATCGACGATTTGGAGCCCTGATCAAACACGCCGGGTAGTGGGTCATATTCAATGTTGAGCAGGTGTAGCTTCGGACTGATGCCGGAATGTTGCTCTGTTGATAGTAGCGACCCAACGACTCGTAAGTTTGTCGTATTCAACCACCCCATCCACAAGTAGCGGGTCAAGATTCCCCAAGTCGTCGGCATCGTCCATGTAGAACGTTAAGGCGAGTCCGTCAGTTAAGGTTATGTCTAGCCTTTCAAGGTCTTTGACCGGAAGTCCCGTAGCAGGTGAGCACTAACCGACCTTGATCATCGGTCTTGTGGTAGTCAGCATAGACAAGCCGCATGTTCATAACGTTGGGACACAAGATTACTATCTCTTCGATAAGCTACAACTTCTTACTTAGGCTCGACTCCATCGCTGGCGAGCATCTTCTGTGGTTCGGTTTAGCGACCGCCCGCGCGGCGGGCCGCCGCCGCTGCTTCCTCGCGCTCTTCTTCCTCGGCCTCTTCGGCCAGACCCAATTTCATCGCGTCGAACGCGGGCAGCCGCGAAATTTCCGGCATCGGACTCAGTTCTCCGCGCACTGAGTACCAGATGATTTCGTTCAGCGCCCGCGGGTCGGCCATGTCTGCGAAAGCCATCTCCTGTTCGGAGGTGAGACGGAACCAACGCAGGTCCGCCGTGCTGCGCGGCGGCGGGACCAGCAGATTGTCGAGCGCGAGGTCCGGCAGGAGCGCCTTGAAGGGACGCAAGTCCGCCCGGTCTTGAAAGATGCCGATCGGCGCGGCGGCCGCGTCGAGTTGGTTCATCGGCGGAATTCCGAGCAGCAGTTCCATCGTGCGGATGAGGCTGACGGTGTTGTGAAACTGGTGGACCAGCGCGCCGGGCCGGTTGTAGGCGCTGACGACGAGCGCGACCGAGCGGTGCGCGTCCACGTGATCGGGGCCGTCCTGCGCGTCGTCCTCGACGATGAAGATCGCCGTGTCGCGCCAATAGGGGCTGTGTGAGAC
>JBOGOY010000462.1:0-4367 GCA_050748185.1 Pyrinomonadaceae bacterium | reverse complement strand
CCCCCGACCCGAATTGTGTCCGGGGTGACGGAATTCGTGCGTCCGCTTGCGACGGCGAACGCTTTCGGTTACAACAATGGCTCCCCGGAAAGACGCTCTCTCATCCTACACGTGGCGTCGGTCACAGGCCGCGGCCGGCCGCGCCACCCGGAGATTTGTGACAAGCGAGATGAAAGTGCTAGCTCTGGTGCCGAACCGGTACGGCTACGCGCCGGGTCAGCGGTCGAGCATCGAATTGTGGGAACAGGTGCTCGCGCCGGCGGGAATTCATATCGACTACGCGCCGTTCGAGACCGAGCGGCTGCGCGAAATCCTCTACCGGCCCGGGCGGCGGGTGGCGAAGGCCCGCGAAATGGTGCGTGGCTATGCCGGGCGCTTCGACCTGCTCGGGCGGCTCGACGACTACGACGCCGTATTCGTTTACCGCGAGGCCGCGCTCATCGGCCCGGCGTTTTTCGAGCGGCTGATTGCACGCCGCGGCAAGCCGATCATCTACCAACTCGACGATCCGCTTTACGTTCCTTACCGCAGCCCGTCAAACGGTTATCTGTCTTACTTGAAATTCTTCGGTAAGGTGGCCGACATTATCCGCCTCAGTAAAGTCGTCATCGTCAACTCGACGCACCACCGCGAATATGCCGCGCAGTACAATCAGAACATCTGGCAGATTCCCAGCGTCGTGGACACGCGCAAGTACATCTTTCAACCCGAGGTGGCGAACGGGAACGGCAAGCCGGTTTGCGTCGGGTGGAGCGGCAGCCCGACGACGGTCGGGAACCTGCGCGTGATCGCCGCTCCACTGCGACAGTTGCAGGAGCGTGTCTCTCACCGGCTGTATCTGATTGGCGGGACGCGATTCGATTTGCCGGGCGTCGAGTACAAGGCGCAGGAGTGGCGGGCGGAGACGGAAGTCGAAGACTTGCGGCGGATGCAGGTCGGACTGGTCCCTTTGCCGCTCAACGAATGGAACAAGCGGAAGTTTTACATGAAGGTCGCGCAGTACATGGCGCTCGGCATCCCGCCCGTCTGCACGCCGCTCGGCTCGAACCCGGAAGTGGTCGAGCACGGCGCGACCGGCTTTCTCGCCGATACCGACGAGGAGTGGATCGAGTACGTCGAACTACTCGTCAGAGACGCCGAACTACGGCGCCAGATGGCGGAGCGGGCGGCGCGCGAAGCACAGGCGAAGTATAGTCTCGAAGCCAACACGCCCAAGATCGTCGAGGCGTTTCGCGCCGCCGTCAACTGAGGGCCGGCGGCCCTGCTGCCGGTTCCCGGCATACATCATGAAGTATAAACTTCGCCTGTTAGTGTTGGCGGCGGCGGCCCTGCTGCCGGCGTTTCTCAAGCGACCGTTCTACCGCGTGTGCTTCGGCTACCGCGTCGGGAAAAACGTGCGGATCGGCCTCAGTCTCATCGACGCGCGGGAATGCGAACTGGCGGACGATGTGCGCGTCGGCCACTTCAACGTGCTGATCGGAATTCAGAAATTAACCATCGGCGATCACGCGCGCATCGGACACCTCAACATCGTCCGCGGCGGCGACGAAGTTCGCATCGGGCGCTACGCCGAGATCGTCCGCCTCAACGAAATTAACTCGATCCCGAACCCGGTCGTCGTCAATCCGACCGACCCGAGGTTCCTGCTCGGCGCCGGCAGCATTATCACTACTGGGCACAAGATTGATTTCACGGATCGCGTGGAGATCGGCGAGCGGACGATTCTGGGGGGCCGGAACTCTTCCCTGAGGACGCACAACCGGCAGCGCACGTTGCCGATTACCATCGGCGCATACAGTTACATCGGCTCGGAAATTCGAGTCGCGCCGGGCGGCGCCATCCCCTCCAAATGTATCGTCGGCATCGGGGCGGTTGTCACTAGGAAACTGGAGCGGGAGAACTGCCTGATCGCGGGGGTTCCGGCAAAACCGATTAAAGAATTGAGCGAAGAGGATCGATTCCTCGTCGAAAACAAGACGCGCCCGGACCTGCCAGACGTGTTGTGACGGTCGTCCCGCGCCCGACACGCCTCGACCCGTGGCGTGCTACTTGTTTCAGAGCGGCGGGGAAGACGGCGCGAACGCCGACGCCGTTGATGCAGGCAAGAAAATCATCTAATGTTGACTGCGTTAGCTTTCAAGTAAAGAGCGATCAATGGCCGGGCGTGGCTGTCCGGCGGCGGTCTGTCAGAGTGGTCCTTATGAACGGTCTGTTGGCATTTTTATCTTTAATGCTCGCCCTGTTTGTGGTCGGCTTCGGCGGCCCCGACGGCCCGACGGCCGTCCTATTGTGCTTGGCCGTCGCCACGGCCGCCGGGGCGCTGGTGAGGGGCGTTCAGGTCGAACGCGCCTTCCTTCTGCAAATTTTGGTCGTCGGCATTCTGCTTCGCGTGTTCATCGGTTTGATGATCTACGTCTTCGACCTACAAACCTTTTTCGGCGGCGACGCGCTGACCTACGACGAACAGGGTTATGCGTTGCTGCGCTCGTGGCAAGGTCACGATGTTTACGCGGCCTCCGCCGAGGACGGGGCTGTCCTATGGGGGATGCCGTACTTGGTGGCGGCGATTTACGGGCTGGTGGGACGCAACATGCTGGCGGTGCAGTTCGTCAACGCCGTCATCGGGGCGGCGACGGCGCCGGTCATCTTTCTGTGCGCGCGGCACATCTACGGAAACCTGCGGGTGGCGCGGGTGGCGGCTTTGTTCGTGGCATTCTTCCCATCGTTGGTGCTGTGGTCGTCGCAGGGTCTCAAGGACGGGCCGGTGGTGTTCCTGCTGGCGGTGGCGATGCTGGCGACGCTTAAACTCGGCGAACGCCTCAGCGCTAAATATATGCTGCTGATACTCGGCGCGCTGCTCGGGCTTTTAAGTTTACGTTTCTACGTCTTCTATCTCGCGTTGGCGGCGGTGTGCGGGGCGTTTGTGATCGGGATGCGGCGGGCGACGGCGCAGAGCGTAGCGCGGCAGTTCGTGGTCGTCGCGGCGGCGGGGCTGGCGCTGACCTACCTCGGGGTGCTCAGGACGGCCAGTACGCAGTTCGAGACCTTCGGCAATTTGGAAGCCGTGCAACTCAGCCGCGCCGATCAGTCGCAGACGGGCGCGTCCGCCTTCGGGCGCGATGTCGATGTATCAACCACGTCGGGCGCGATCAGTGTGATTCCTTTGGGGATGGTGTACCTGCTGTTCGCTCCCTTCCCGTGGCAGTTGGAGAACCTGCGGCAGTCGATCACGTTGCCGGAGATGCTGGTCTGGTGGGCCAGCTTTCCGCTGCTGGTGCTGGGCTTGTGGTTCACTTTGAAGTACCGTGCGCGGCAGGCGCTGCCGATTCTGTTGTTCACGACGCTGCTGACGCTGGCTTACTCGATCTTTCAGGGGAACGTGGGGACGGCGTACCGGCAGCGGTCGCAGTTGCTGGTCTTCTACTTCATCTTCGTGGCGGTGGGACTGGTGCTGCTTCGAGAGAGAAGAGAAGACAGGCTGCGACAGTCGGCCGCCATCAAGGGAGAGTCGTTCAGGGCCGCCGAAGCGCGGCGGCGTTACATATTGTGGCAACGCGGCCACGAGCGCGAGTTGGAAATGTTAGCCGGGCAGTTGTCAGAAGGCGGCATCTCCGGAAAAGAAGCGCCGTCAAAACAGCGTTGAAACGCGGCCGCGGAAACGGAAAGGCCGGACACCTGTAGCGCGAATAATTAGAGGACGGACGCCGGGAAAGAGCATCAAGCCACGAACGGGCACGAACAACCGCGGATTAAATCAGTCCTCGACTGATGGCCCCTCCACTCGTGTCAGTTCGTGTTGAAAATTTCTTTCGCCCCCTCAGACCTGAATCGTTGATCTCATTAGCCGCCTACTAGGGCGAGCCGCGTGAGAGCGCGAACGCCCAGAGTAACGTATGAACGCAATCCTCGCCGCGATGTCGCTGCTGGTGTTCGTCGGCGTGGCGCTGTTTCGGCCCGACACGGGTGGGCCGGCCGTGCTGCTCGGCGCGGCGCTGGCGCTCGGCGTGGCGTTTGTGCTGTCGCGCGCCGAGTCGCGGGGCCGGGCTTTCCTGCTGAACGTGTTCATCGTCGGGTTGCTGCTCCGACTGCTTCTCGCCACTGCTCTCGACGTGATGGGAATACAGGAATTCTTCGGCGGCGACGCGCTGACCTACGACGAGCAGGGCTATGCCACACTGCTCGTCTGGCAGGGCGAATTGCGTTACGCGGATGTGGGCGTGAGGTTGGCCGCCGCCCATGGATGGGGGATGCCGTACTTGGTGGCGGCGATTTACGGGCTGGTGGGACGCAACATGCTGGCGGTGCAGTTCGTCAACGCCGTCATCGGGGCGGCGACGGCGCCGGTCATCTTTCTGTGCGCGCGGCAC
>JBOGOY010000461.1:0-4370 GCA_050748185.1 Pyrinomonadaceae bacterium | reverse complement strand
CGCCTCGCCATCTCGCCGAACGGCGCGAATCTCTTGGCGGCCACCTCAAACGTCTCCGACGCCGCCGGGAATTTGCTGAGTCAGGGCGGCATCTGGCGCTCGACCGACGGCGGCGCGACGTGGAGTCGGAGGACGAACGTCGCGGCGGTTGACGTTGATTTTCTGGCGAACGACAGCAACCGGGCCATCGTCGGAGAGTTGGGGAGCGCGCGCTCCTCCCTCGACGGAGGGCAGACTTGGACGGCCGCGACTTTCACGCCCGCCATCGCTAATGGAGGGACTGCCGCGACCAACGGGCGAGTCGAGATGGCAAACGCGCGATTCACTTCGCTCGTGTACGCGACGGTCAATCAAAACAACGGAGAGGTCTATCGGAGCAACGACGGCGGGCAAAGCTACACGCGGGTCAACACCGGCACTAATTTCTTCCTCGGCGGCGGCGGTAATCAAGGCTGGTATGACAATACCATCTGGCTCAACCCGTCAGACCCCGACACGGTAATCGTCGGCGGCATCTTCTTATGGCGTGGCCGGTACGCTCAACCAAACTTACCTTTAACCCAGATCAGCAACGCCAGCGCCGCCTCGGCACATCCCGACCAGCACATCATCGTCGCCCATCCCGGGTTCAACAACACCACCAACCGCATCGTCTATTTCGGCAATGACGGCGGCATTTACCGGACTAATGATGTCAACGCCGCCCCCGCCGGCACTTCAATCAACTATGTCGAGTTGAACAATAACCTCGGCATCACGCAGTTCTACGGGGCCGCCGGCAACGCCGCGTCCGGCGTCATCATCGGCGGTACGCAGGACAACGGCACGCAGCGGTTCACGGGCAATGCGGAAGGATGGACTTCGACGAACGGCGCCGACGGCGGTTACTGCGCCGCGGACCCGACCGATGCCAACTTCTTTTTTGGCGAGTCGCAAAACCTCGGAGTCTTTCGCAGCACCAATGGCGGTCAGTCGGCGGGCGCCATCAATGCTGGCATCGGCGACGCGGTGTGCCCCGCCGGTACTACCTGCCGCACCAATTTTATCGCCCCGCTCGTGCTCGACCCGAACGACCCGAACATCCTGCTGGCGGGCGGATGGAGCTTGTGGCGGAGTCAGGACGCCAAGGCTCCGACCCCGGCGTGGTCGGCGATTAAAGCGCCGATTGCCGGTAATCCCATCAGCGCCATCGCGGTCTCCCCGCTCACCTCATCTCTCATTCTGGTGGGACACAATAACGGCGACATCTTCCGTACCCTCGGCGGCACACTCGCAAACCCGACGAATACGTGGACGAAGATCGACACCGCGGCGCTCCCCAACCGCTTTGTGACTAGGCTGGTGATTGATACCAGCCGCGGCGTCAACTGGTTCTACGCCACCTTCGGCGGCTTCGCGGGCGACAACATCTGGCGCTCGACCGACAACGGCCAGACGTGGACCGACATCACCGGCACTGGCGCGACGGGCTTGCCGAATGTGCCCGTCCGCACGCTGGTCTTTCATCCCACCAATTCCAACCTGCTCTACGCCGGCACCGAGATCGGCATCTTCACTTCGGAAGACGCCGGGGCCAACTGGGAGCCGACGCAGGACGGCCCGGCTAACGTCTCCGTGGACGAACTGTTCTGGATGGGCGGAGACCTCGTCGCCGCGACGCACGGGCGCGGCCTCTACCGCGCTTCCGGCGGGGTGTACGTGCGATGCGGCCCGCAGCCGCCTTTTGAAAACGGTACCATCACCTTCCCGTTCAACACCGTGACCGAGGCCATCAACGCCACCAACCGCTATCGCGCCGTCTGGGTCTTCGCCGGTACTTGCGCCGAGCCCTTCGCCTTACCCATCGGCAAGCGGCTCGAACTGAGAAGCATCGGCGGCCCCGCCACGCTCCGCCGCCCATAAAGATCAATGCCACGGCAGGTGTTTTGCCTCAACGGGAGATGATGACCATGAGACGTTTACCTAATTCGCACCGCACTTTGTTCCTCGCTCTGTTATTCGTCGCCGCGCTCGCCGCGACGGCCCCCGCACAGGCCGGCGGTCCCTACGAGATCACCAAGCCGACCATTGCTGGCGGCAGTTCAACCAGCGCCGGCGGCCCCTTCGTCATCATCGGCACGATGGCGCAGCACGATGCCGTCGTCGGTACGGGCGGCCCCTATCTCTTCGACGGTGGCTTCTGGCCCGACGAGTCGCGCTTTCAGACGCCTCCCTGCGCCGCCGACGTGTCCGCGCGGGTGCGGCTCAAGCGCGGCAAATTCCACTTTATCCCCGGCCTCGGACGCTCGCTGCAAACCGTCCAACTGATCAACGTCGGGGCCGACAACATTCAGGGACCAATCTCACTCGTGTTGGACGGCTTGAGCGCGAACGCGATGTTGTTCCATCCGGGCGGCACGACGGCATGCGCGCTGCCGGTGAGCCCTTACGTCAACGTGCGGGTCGGCCGCAACGGAGTGTTCCGGCGGGGCGAGCGGGTGACTTTGGTGCTGCAATTCAACAACCCGTCACACGGCGGCATCGCATACGAGGCGCGCGTGCTGGCGGGAACCAATAGATGACACAAAGGCGAACCGCGGCCCCGCAGCGAGACACGTGCCGTGGGGTGCGGCCCGCCGCATGGTCATAGGGTGCGGCGGCGCGCGTCACCCGTCGGACCACGCCGCGCGTCGCCTGACGCCGCAGGGAACTGAGAAGACCGGTCCCTCGTCGCACACCATAACAGGGCCGGCGCGTTTGTCTTCAACCTCCCGAACGGGACCGTCATCCCGGCGCGCGGACACTTCCTCGTCATTGACGCGCTGTCCCGCGAAGGAGCCGGCCTCGCGCCTACGGGAACAACGGACGGCGAGTCCGGTTGGACGCGCAAGTTGGGCAGTGGCGTACCGCTGGACACAGGCGTGAACGCTGACGATTTCCTGTTGGTCCCGGTCGGCGGCGGGCGGCGGGATGAACTCGACGGTGACGCTCCCGCTACCCGGACCCGCCGGGCCGGGGCAGACCGTGGACGTGCGGTTTGTGATGAGGGTCCAACAGACGGGCCGCTTCCGGTTCCTCATCAACGTCGAGGCCGCACCGTAGTGGGAAAGGGGAAAGGCGAAAGGCGAAAGGCAAAAGTGAGGACACGCCTGCGGCGTGCGTTTAATGAAATAGATTCACTGCGAAGCTGTGTCTGCACTTTCTCCTTTCTCCTTTCCCCTTTCCCCTTTCTCCTTTCCCCCCGTCCCCGCCGCCCGTGCTAGAATCCACTAACTTCAAACAAGTAGTCAGTAGCCAATTGTCAGTAGTCAGCATTGAGACAAATGCCTTTCTACTGGCTACTGGCTACTGACTACTGACTACTGACTTATGGACAAATTCCGCATCAACGGCGGCCGTCCCCTGCGAGGGCGCGTCTCCATCAGCGGGGCGAAGAATTCGGCGCTGCCGTGCATGGCGGCGGCGCTCCTGACCGCCGAGCCGGTCACGCTCCACAACGTCCCCTACGTCCGCGACATCATCACGCAGAGGCGTCTGCTGGAAGACCTCGGCGCGACCGTGCTGACGCCGGAATTACGCACGCACAAGATCACGGCCGCGCACATCGAGGTCTTCGAGGCTCCTTACGATCTGGTGAAGACGATGCGCGCTTCGGTGCTGGTGCTCGGGCCGCTGCTCGCGCGCTTTGGCAAGGCCAAAGTCTCGATGCCCGGCGGCTGCGCCATCGGCACGCGGCCGATCGACCTGCACCTCGAAGCTCTGAAGAAGTTGGGCGCGGAAGTCCGGCTCGAAGCCGGCTATGTCGTGGCGCGCGCGCCGCAGGGGCGCGGCCGTCTGCGGGGCGGGGAAGTCCACTTCGACAAGGTGACGGTAACGGGAACCGAGAACCTGTTGATGGCCGCCACCCTCGCCGAAGGAACCACCGTCCTGCACAACGCGGCGCGCGAGCCGGAGATCGTGGACTTGGCGGAACTCTTAAATCGGATGGGCGCGCGCGTGCGCGGCGCGGGCACGCCGACCGTGACGGTCGAAGGTGTCGAGGCGCTCGGCCCGGCCGAACACTCGATCATCCCCGATCGCATCGAGACGGGCACCTTCCTCGTCGCCGCCGCGATCACCGGCGGCGAATTGGAGATCAGAGATTGCCACCCGGAGCATTCGGGCGTCGTCATCGCACGCTTGCGCGAAGCAGGCGTCGAGATCGAAGAATTGAATCAGCGGACGCTGCGCGCGCGGCGCGGGGCTGGCGGCCTGCGTGCGCGCGACGTGACGACCGAGCCGCACCCGCGTTTTCCCACCGACATGCAGGCGCAATACATGGCGCTGATGACGCAGGCCCACGGGCGCTCGGTGATCAAAGAGACGATCTTCGAGAACCGCTTCATGCACGC
>JBOGOY010000460.1:0-4378 GCA_050748185.1 Pyrinomonadaceae bacterium | reverse complement strand
GTCGGGCGGCGAGCAACAGCGCGTCGCTTTAGCGCGCGCCGTCGTCAACCAGCCGGCTATCATCCTCGCCGACGAACCCACCGGAAACCTCGATTCGGAAAACTCGGCCATCGTCCTCAACATGTTTCAGGAGATGAATTACCGCTTTAACCAGACGATCATCATGATCACGCACAACCCGGAAGCCGCCGCGATGTGCCGTCGCATCATCCAGATGCGCGACGGACAAATTGTTGCGCCGATGGCCGCCGTTCAGCTATAGTTAACATCGTCAAGCAGGTGACACTGACAAGGTAGGTTGTAAGAAACTTGTCGTTGCCACCTGTAATTTTTTGCGAACGACCTGTCCGGTGCGGCGTGATGGGCAAAATATCTAAATTCGCCAAAGGCATTCTTTTCTGGTCCTATGGACGCACCACGTGGCAGTACGACGTGCTGTGCGTGTTGATCCTCGCCTTCATCTTCCTCACGCCTAAAGGCTGGTTCGCATCGAGCGAACGCTCGCATTGGGCGGCGCATCAAAATGCCTCGAAAACAGCCTCCACGCTGTTGATCGAGGCGGGAGACGCCGCTAGTTCACCCGACACAGCAGATTTGGAACGGCGCGTGCAAGCATTAACTGGTCGCGCGGGGGCGCGCATCAAGGCTTGGCGTCCGGTGACAGATAGTGCAGGGCGGACAATCGCTTACGAGGTTGACTTCGAGTAGCCTTTCTCTATAATCGCCCGGATTTTTAACCCGATCCTCGTTGAGCGTTGGTTCCCCTTGAATTTTGAAGGAGTTTGCATGAAGAGATTCTTAACCTTAGGCCTCGCGGCAGCAATTCTTGTCACCATGACGGTTTCTGCGATCCCTACGCCGACCGCCAGTGCCCAGAGCGCCGGCCTCGTCAGTTCGATCTTCAATCGCATGGAGCGTAATCGCCGCGACCTGCGTAGTTTGCGCGCCGGCATCAGCATGGAGAAGTACAACGCGCAGATTAAAGACACCGACAAGCAGTCGGGCGTGCTCGTCTATTTGCCGGGCAGCGGGCGCGAATCTTACGTCCGCGTCGATTGGCAGCGTCCGAAGCAGGAGACGCTTGCGGTGGCCGACGGCCAGTATGTGCTCTTCAGCCCGCGCATTAAGACGGCATGGGTCGGTAGCACTAACTCCGCATCAAAAAACAACAAAGTGAGCGGTGTGCTCGGCTTTGGCTTGAACGTGACGCAGGCTCAACTCAGGGCTTCTTACGAAACTCCGCAGGACGTGTATGAAGAGACGCTGTGGGGCGGCGTGCGCGCCTTTCACATGAAACTCGTCCCGAAAGGCGGAGCGCGCTACAGTTACGCCGAAATCTGGGTGGACGGCTCAGGGATGCCGGTCCAGACCAAAGTAGTTGAGAAGAACGGCGACGCGACGACCGTCCGCCTGATGGACATCCAGCGTAACGCGCAGGTCTCGAAGAACGAGTTTAAGATCGAGTTGCCTTCGGACGTGAAGAAGGTGCGCGGCTAAGGCAGTAAAATTCCGACACATGTCGAAGGGTTCTGGCACTGACGTGACCAGAACCCTTTTGCTTTGCGCCGTGGCGCGGGTCATCTCCAGCCCGCGCCCTCATGTTTTAGGGAACGCGGCGTGCTTGCCTTTGGGGGACGGATTGCTTATCTTCTCCCGCAGTTTACCGAAGGGAACAGGCATTTTACCGGCCACGTCCGCGCCGGAACACAATGCATCAAGGGTTAGATGAAAAGAGGTAAATTCCTTAATCTCAAGCTGCGCGAGACCGCCTTCATTGCGCGCGGGCTGATGTCGCCGAAGCACCCGGTGCTGGCGCACGTCATTCCGATGCGCCGCTGCAACCTCGCCTGCGCCTACTGCAACGAGTACGACAACTTCTCCGCGCCCGTCCCCTACGAAGAGATGATCCGCCGGCTCGACAAACTGGCCGACTTTGGCACCTCCGTCATTACTATTTCGGGCGGGGAGCCGATGATGCACCCGCGGATTTTCGACATCATCGCGCACATTCGCCGCCGCGGCTCAATTGCCGGCCTGATAACCAACGGCTTCTACCTGACGCCCGTGAAAATAAAAAAGTTTAACGACGCCGGCCTCGACTATCTGCAAATCAGCATCGACAACATCGAACCGGATGAAGTCTCGAAGAAGAGTTTAAAACTGCTCGACAAGCGCCTGCGCTGGCTCGCAGAGCACGCCAACTTTCACGTCAACATCAACTCGGTGGTCGGCGGCGGGATCAAGAATCCGGAGGACGCACTGACGATTGGCCGGCGCGCAGTCGAACTCGGTTTCTCAACTACGGTCGGGATCATCCATGACGGCGAGGGGGTGCTGAAGCCTCTGGCCGAGCGCGAGCGGCGCGTCTATGATGAGATGAAGCAGATCAGCAAACAGGAGTACGCCCGTCTTAACTGGTTTCAGGACAACCTCGCCGACGGCAAGCCCAATAACTGGGAATGCCGTTCGGGCGCGCGCTACCTCTACATCTGCGAAGACGGGCTGGTGCACTACTGCTCGCAGCAGCGCGGCGTGCCCGGCATCCCGCTTGCCAACTACACGCAGGCCGACATCGACCGCGAGTATAAGACCGAGAAATACTGCGCGCCTTATTGCACCGTTGCCTGCTCACACAAGACGGCGCTCTTAGACGACTGGCGCAACCTGATCAAACTCTACGGCGACTCGCTGCGGCAGTTCGCGCGCCGCGGTGGTGCTCAGGCTCAACCGGTACAACCCGCGCCGGAAACTCGCCCCGAACCCACCCTCGCACAGCCCCCAAAGCCCGAAACGATTCGTCAGGTGTTGAGCGCCGAGTAAAGAGAGCGACAAAATTTGAGGTTCAAATAATCGCCGCGACCGAGAACGTTCGCGGCGATTTTATTCTTGTCGCTCGCGCGCCGTCCGGCTAATCTTCCGTCCGCGCACTCACACTGACACCCTCTTCGCATAAGAAAGGAGACATAGCGTGATCTCACGATCTCACCGCGCGTTGGCTCTACTCGCGACTTTATTCGTTTTTGCCTCGGCCTCCGCACAGGAAAAAACCGCGGCGACACCCCCGGCCGTTGCACCTACCGCCTCTGACTTGGTGATGCTGACTGCCACAATTCAAGACAGAAAGGGGCGTCATCTGCGCGGGCTGACTCAGAAACAATTCACGGTCTTCGAGGGTAAGCAGCCGCTTGAAATCAAATATTTCAGCAATCGGGACGAGCCACTGAGTCTTGGGATTGTTTTGGATCGTTCCGGTTCAATGTCCGAAAGGATCGGGTCCTCTCTGTCGAAGGCTGCGCTCAAGGATGGATTGCTTCGTTTTATGCTCATGAGCAACGAGGCGAATGTTTACTTCTTTGGTGGTTTTAACGTGAACGCTCAGCTCTTCGCTGACTGGACATACGACAGCAACGTTTTCGCTGCTGCCTTAAATAAGGTCGAGCAAATGCCGACGAAGCGGCTGACGGCGCTAAACGACGCTTTCGCGGCGGCGCTGGAGAAAGTTTCGCAAGGGCCGAACTCCAAGCGCGTGCTGCTGTTTTTTTCGGATGGTAGACAGGACAACGCTTCGCTTACCAAGCACAAAGACTTACGCCGCATGATTCAGCAAACCGACGTACTTATCTACGCCGTCGTATTTGTCGATCGGTCAGCCCTTGACGTTGACGGGCAAGTAAAGCTGGACGAGCTAACATCCGACTCCGGCGGTAAGGCTTATTTCGTAGTGAACGAAAAGGAGCTGGAACAGGCTTTGACATTAATTGCGGCGGAACTGCGCAGCCAGTATCGGTTCGGCTTCATCCCCGTGAATTCCAAGCGTGCAGGTAAGTGGATTGAAGTTAAGCTCAAAATTGACCACCAGATCACATCAAAGACAGTCTGCACGTGCGTAGCCGCGGCGGTTATTTTTCATCCCCGAACAGGCCCTGATAAAGTTAACGCTAATTTCCCGGCCGGTGCCGCACAGGCGCGCAGCGTTCGTCGGCCGCTTCCTGTGAGCAAAGGTCACTGCTCAAGAATTCTCTGTATGCTTCGTCAGCTTCGCCATGACGTTGCAATTTGTCGAGCGTAGCCGCAATGTGGTACGAGAGCATCCCGTCAGGCACGCTTCCCTGTTGAGCTGTCCGCAATTCCGCCAGCGCCTCTTCCCACCGCCCTTCGGCCGCTAATTCAAGTCCGAACAGTTTGCGCGTGTGCGGGTCATCGCTGATGTCGAGGGCGGCGCGGTATTCGTGCGCGGCGCGGGCGTGCTGGCCGAGGAGCCGGGCGTCGCTGGCGCGGGCGCGGCGCGCGTCGAGGCTGTGGTAGTCGCGATAGAAGTAGATCGTGCCGGCGACGAGCAAGACGGACAGGTAGAGAGGCGAGAGCAACCGTGGTACAC
>JBOGOY010000459.1:0-4380 GCA_050748185.1 Pyrinomonadaceae bacterium | reverse complement strand
GCTTACGCCTTTAACCGCGATAACGTCAAAAGCGCGGACGCCGAACTCTCGCTGCGGGGCGGCGCGAATCTGAAGCGGCCGGGTGTCATTTACATTCTCGCCGTCGGGTTGGACCAGTACGCCAACGCGCAGTACAACCTGAAATTCGCGGCGGCCGACGCGCGGGTTTTCGCTGATGAGGTCCGCCGCGCTCAAGCCGAACTGGCCCCCCCGGCGCGCCTCGAAGTGGTGACGCTCTTCGACCATGAGGCGACGAAGGCCAACGTCCTGCACGCCCTCACGAGGCTCTCAGGCGACGCCTCGGCGGCGCTGCCTCCCGGTGCGCCGCCGAGCTTAAACAAGCTTCAGCCCGCCCAGCCTGAAGACACCGTGATCGTCTTCCACGCCGGACACGGCATGGCCTTCGGCCAGCGCTTTTACCTGCTGCCGCACGACTTTGGCTACACGGGAGCGCGCGCCGCCATCGAGCAGGACGGCGTGCAGGCCATCCTCGGGCACAGCATTTCGGATCGTGAGTTGGAACAGGTGCTTGAAGGTGTTGACGCCGGCCGCCTGCTGATGGTGCTCGATACCTGCGAGTCCGGAAAAGTCCTCGAATCCGAAGAGCAGCGACAGCGGCAGGGACCGATGAACTCGAAGGGCATCGCGCAATTGGCCTATGAGAAGGGAATGTTCGTGCTGACGGCGGCGCAGAGTTATCAGGCGGCGCTTGAAGTGGAGCAATTAGGCCACGGCTTCCTTACTCACGCGCTGGTCGTTCAGGGATTGCGGGAAGGACGCGCCGACGCGCGGCCCAGAGACGGCCGGATCATGACGGGCGAGTGGCTCGACTACGCGACCGAGCGCGTGCCGCAGTTGCAGTTGGAGTGGATGCGGACGACGCGCGGACTCATGTCACAGATCGCCTTCGTCGCGGGCGAAGAGTGGCTTAACGATCCGGGAGATCGGAGTTTGCAACGCCCGCGCGTCTTCTACCGGCGCGAGACGCAGCGCCGCCCTTTGATCATTGCCCAACTGGGCGCCGTCCGCTCGGGACAATAAAGCACCGCCACCATCGGTCCCTCAGTTTGGGCGGAGACTTTACGACTCCATTCTGTCATCGACACAAGTGAGGCCCCATCAGATGCCCCCTCGTCGCCAAATTGCCCCGCTCCCGTCGTTGCTCGTCTTGTGTCCACTCTCCGCCGTCGTCGCCTGCCTCTTGCTCGCCCCGCCGCCCACTCCGGCGCAGGATACCGTCACCGGCGCCTTCCTCGGCACTGTCACCAACACCCTGACCGGCGACCCGGTGGCCGGCGCCGAGGTCGCAATCGTTAACGAGGCGACCGGCCTCAGCATCCCGAAGACGACCGACTCGGAGGGCCGCTTCTATCAGGGCCTACTCAACCCCGGCGTCTACCGCATCCGCGTCTCCGCCCCCGGCTTCCAAACCAGAGAAGTCTTGCAACGCCTCTTCGTCACACGCACCGGCGAAGTGGTCCCCGTCCCCGTCGGCCTCGTCCCAGCCTCGGCCGTGACTGCAACGGCGACGCCCGCTCCCGCGCTCACCGAAGCGGACACGGACATCCGTGCGCGCATCAACTCTTCCGACGCACGCCGCGGCGACGCCTTCACCGAAGAGGAAGTTTCACTGCTGCCGCTCGGCGCGATGACTGTCACGCGCAGTTTCGATGAGTTGGCGTTGCTCCTGCCCGGCGTGGCCCCGCCGCCGCAGACTTTAGGAAGTGTCGCCGGTCCCGGTGTCGGCCCCGGCGTGGGCTCGGCCGGCCAGTTCGCGGTCAACGGTCTGCGCTCGCGAAGTAATAATTTTACAGTGGATGGGTCGGACAACAACGACGAGGACATCGGGGTCAGAAGGCAGGGGTTCGTCGCGTTGGTGCCGCAGCCAATCGAATCGATCAAGGAGTATCAAGCGATCACACTCTTAGCCCCGGCGCAGTTTGGGCGAAACATCGGGGCGCAAGTCAACGCGGTATCGAAGTCCGGCGGGCAAGAGACGCACGGAACGGTCTACGGCTTTTTCAACTCCTCCCAACTCAACGCTAGGAACGCCTTCGACACGAATTTGGGTAACGCCGTCAATCCGTTGCGAACCGCCACAGGCCAGCCGGTGTTGCTCGACGGGCAGCCGCTCAACGTGAGAAATCAGAGTGGCGGCGAAGACTCCTTCACGAATGTGCAGAGCGGCCTTGTCCTCGGCGGGCCGCTCAAGCGTGAGGGACTGTTTTATTTTGTCTCGGCCGAAAGGCAGATCGTGAATGCAACGCGCGAGGAAAGTTTCGCCGTCCCCACCATCGAGCAGCGCGGAGCTTTCCGCGGCGGCGCGACCGGCATCTTCAGCAACCCTCTGACCGGCGAGGCGACCTCCAGCATTCCGAACAGTTCAGGAGGTGACGCGGTCTTTAGTCTCTTCCCCTTCCTCAACAATCCGAACGGCGTCTACGGCGCGAACACCTTCACGCAAATCCTGCCGGCAAGCGGACGGGGCACGGTGTTGTCAGCGAAGGTGGACGGTAATTTCAACCTCGGCGGGCGACAGCAGTCGGCCACCGGGCGCTATAACTTCACCGACGACCGGCGGCGGATTCCGGTCACGGGCAGCGCGCTCTTCTCCAGCTTGCGGCCACGCGTGCGGACGCAGAACTTCTCTTTCTTTTTCAACAGCCAAGTGAGCGCGCCTGCCTCCGCGCGCCCCGTCTTCAATCAACTGCGCCTCTCTTACGGGCGCACGCGCCTCAACTTTTCCGAAGTACGGGACCGAGAGTTCCTCATTCCCAACAGCTTGTTCCCGGGCACGCCTTTTCTGTTGAACGCGCCGCTACTGTTGAATCTGACCCAGCCCCCGAGTCCGGGCGCGGCGAACACAGGCCCGGTGACTTACGTGCGCTCGACGCCCGACTTCGCCACGCAGACCGACGAAATTCTCGACGCGGTGGGCCAGCTCGTGGTGGCCGGTTTCAGCCCCCTCGGCGTGGACGTCTTCAACTTCCCGCAGCGCCGCGTCAACAACACATATCAGGTGGCGGACAATTTGTCGTGGCGCGTCAAGGGGCACAGCCTGACGTTTGGCTTCGACACGCGCCGCAGCGAACTGAACAGCGACTTGCCGCGCAACAACCGCCCGCAGTTCGTCTATAACGGCGCGCCGCGGCTCATCCTCGAAAACGGCGCTTTGCGCTTTCCCACCGCCGGCGATCCGAATCCGCTCATCAGGGCGGAAGACTTGGCGGCGGCGGGCGCGGTGAGCAGCAACCTGCTGACTCTGAACACGCGGGGCGACGACGCCAACATCAACCTGCGTTACTACCAACTGAATTTCTTCGCGCAGGACGAGTGGCGCGTCCGCCCCGCGCTGTCGCTCTCCTACGGACTGCGTTACGAGTACAACACGCCGGTGCGCGAAGTGAACAACCGGATCGAAAATACTTTCGCTGATCCGGCGCTGAATCTCTTGCCCGGCCTGCGCCAGTTCATCGACGGGCGCACGCGCATCTTCGATCCCGACCGCAACAACTTCGCGCCGCGCGTCGCTTTCGCCTCTTCGCCCGATTTCTTCGGGCGTGATCGGACGACGGTGATCCGCGCCGGCTATGGCGTCTTCTATGATCAGATACTGGGTGCCGTCGCGAGCCAATCGCGCAACGTGTTCCCGACGTTTTTGACACTGAATTCCGGCGGCCTTGTCAGAGGGGACAGGGATGTAGGGTTCGACTTCCTTAACCTGACTAACGCCGTGATCGATATTACCGATGACGGGAGATTTGTCTTCGTCACACAGGCCGGCTCAATCAACAGACTTAATCCCGCGGTCCCTCTCAGCTTTCTGATCGAGCGTATCCAAGGTAACTTCCCGAGCGCGTTAGGAGCTACCCTGCCCTCGCGTCAACTCGAAACTCCAACGGCCCAACACTATGCGCTCACGCTTGAACAGCAGTTAGGAGCGAGTGCCGTAGTCTCCGCGGCCTATGTCGGGACACGAGGGCGACACCTACTTCGCTTCACCACACCTAATCTCGGTCCCGGGTCGATCCTCGTCCCCACCCGCTTCAGAACCTTTTTTGACGAAGCAGTTACGGTTCCTCAATTCCTTGGCAGGAACAATAGCCCCGCCCGACCCGTCAGCGGCATCGGCTCGGTGAACATCTTTGAGACGACGGCGAACTCGCGTTACGACGCCTTGCAGTTACAGGTGCGCGGCATCTTCCGCCGCTTTGTGCAGTATCAGGCGGCCTACACTTTCTCGAAAGTGACGGACGACGTGTCGGACGTGTTTGATCTGGCGGGCGCGCCCGCGCTGCCGCAGAACAGCCTGACTTTCGCGGGCGAACGCGGCCCCGCTAACTTCGACGTGCGCCACCGCCTCTCTTACAATTTCCTTTA
>JBOGOY010000458.1:0-4410 GCA_050748185.1 Pyrinomonadaceae bacterium | reverse complement strand
GCGCGTCCACGAGACTGACCATCATCCGGCCCTCGGCGGTGTCGGTCCGCAGCCGGATGATGTTGTGAACCGGGTCGCGGTAGATGCGTTCGCTCATCGGCGGTAATCGTAACGGGCGGGGAGCGAATCGTAAATAGTGAAAGAACCTGCGCTCGCCTTAAAGTAGACTATGAACAAAAGCGGGCTGAGGCCGAAGCCCCAGCCCGCGTTGAGGGCGCGAGATTAGTCGCGTCGAAGCTTAGAACTGGTAGCGCAGTGCGAATTGCATGACGCGTCCGGCATTGTTTTCGTTCAGCGGCTTTTGCGTGGACGTGAGCCTGCCGAAGTCAGAACTCGGCTCGCCGCCGAGATAAGGGTCTTGGTCCAGACCGAAACCGATAGCGTCGGTCAGGCGCTGCGTGTTAGTGACATTGAAGACGTCCCAACGGAATTGAAGCGTGTGTCCTTCCCACGGCAGCTTGAATGTCTTGGCAAGTCCGGCGTCAAGCGAGACATAGCCCTCGTAACGCAGGAGGTTGCGGTCGCCGGCCTCGCCCGGCCGCGCGCTGCGGAAGCTCGCGAAGGCCGCTTGTGGATTGCCGAAGATGTTCGGCTCGCCCGTCCGCGTCGGCGAAGAGGAAAGCGGGCGGGTACGGACGACGTTGGACTGCACGTTCCAGTTCGTCGCCCAGCGATCCGCGTCGAACGGTTCGCCCGACGGCAGGCCGGAATTCCAGCGGAAGATGCCCGTCAGTTGCCAGCCGCCGAGGATCGCGTCGCCGACTTTGCCGATGTTACCGAGAAACGCCCGGTCCCGTCCGATGGGGAGGCCGATCAACCAGTTGGCGTTGATGATATGGCGGACGTCGAAATCGGAGTTGGCGTAGTTCTCTTCGGGCGACAGCGCGTTGACGATGAACGCCGTGCCGTAAGAGCTGGAGCTTTGCAGCCCCGAAGCGTTGTCGAGCGAGTGCGACAGCGTGTAGTTGAAGTCGAAGATGAGATCGCTCTTGAACCGCTGCCGCAGGCTGAACTGCCCCGAGTTGTAGTTCGAGAAGGCGACGTTCGAGAAAGTCGAGAACGCGGCATACTGCGGGTGGAAGAACAAGTTGTCGCCGAGTGGCGAGAGACCGTCGTCCCACAGCAGTTGCACGAAGGTATAGTCGGTCGTGTTGCGCCCGCCGAGGCTGCTATGCGTGATGCGGCGGTAGGCCGCCTGCGTCGCGGTCAGCGGCGTCGACGTCCCGAGGACGTTGAACGTGCCGGCGAGTCTGGGCAGAACGTTCTGGAAGAACGGAATCGGCGCGATGGAAGTGATCGGCCGATTCTGGTTCCGCAGATCGATGAGTTGGTTAATGGCCTCGTACCAAGTCACACCGGATTGCGGGTCGCGGAGGTTGTTGAGGTGCATCACGTCGCGCGTCGCCAGCAGATCGCGCGCGAAGCGCCCGACGTAGCTGGTCTCGAACGACAGCCCCTTGCCGATCTCGCGCCCATACGAGACGTTGACGTTGTAGTTGTACGGCGTGGTCAACGTATCGTCCAGAGACGACTCAATGCGCTGTGACTCGTCGGCCGGCGTCACCAGCGGGAACGTCAGGGAACTGGGAATGATCAGGCCCGGTAGTGTGCGAACGCTTTGTCCGGGACCGGTGAGGAGCGGCCCGAGGCGGTCGCTGACGTTAAAGGTGTTGGCCGAAATGCCGCTCGCGGATTTGAAGCCGAGCGTCGAGTTCAGGTCGAAGTTGACGGCCAACTGGCTGCCCGTGCGGTCATAGGTCATGCGGAAGCCGCCGCGGATGACGCTTTTGCCGTTGCGCCCAATCAGGTTGCCCAACCAGTTATCGCCAAAGTCAGGCGACCACGCGACCGCCACCGACGGCGCGAAGTTGTTCCAGTCCTGATCGTAGTAGCCCTCGCGCCCGTTCTCCTTGCCGGCCAGATCGACCCTAATGGAATCGTTGACGGGGCGGCCGGCGGCGGCACCTTCGACGCGCCGCTGGAAGAACTCGCCGAGGCTCTGCACCGGCTTGACCTGCAAGCCGTTGGCCTCATAAACCGGCGTGGAGGTGGACCAGCGCAGGCCATAGGTCAGCGTCAGGTCGGGCCGGATGCGCCAAGTGTCCTGCCCGTAGAACTCATACTCCTCGGTGGCGAAGGTGCGCTGGACGCCCGTTCCCGCCGGGAGCAGATTGCCTTCACGGTCGAAGTTGAGATTGACGTTGTATTGTGAGAAGCGTCCGATGACGGCCGTCAATGCGTCGCGCAGATCGGTTTCGGCGGAGCCGTCCACGTCCGGGAAGATCGGGTCGCCGTTGTCGTCGAAGAGAACCACGTCGCCGGAGAAGTCATAGAACGACGGATTGGTGATTGCTAAGTCGAAGGAGTTGCCAAACGTCGTGCGGTTGTTTCGGATGAGCCGGACGTTTGTGCCGAATTGCATGGCGTGGTTGCCCTTGAGCCACGAGAAGTCGTCCACGAAGTTGTGCACGGGCGTGGTGCGGCTAATCGAGCGCTGGAAGAGCAGCGGCGAATAGATGAAGCGGAAGGAGACCGAGTTTTCGTTCGAGTCGCCGCCCTGCGTGAAGGCCGCGCGCGTCAGGCCGTAGGTAAAGCGGTTGACGATATTGTTCGAGACCGTCCACGTGTGCCCGATCGCCAAACCCTTCGGGTGATACCACAACTGCGGCGCGATTGTGTCAGGGAAAGCGCCAACCTGCGTGATCAGGTCGTCCTGATAGATGCCGCGTGCAAAAAGGGTCTGGCGATCAGTGAGGTTAAGATCGAAGCGTGCGTTGTGAACATTCAACTCCGCAGGCGTGCTGGCGTTGAAACGAAAACCGCCAGTGTTAAGGCCGTCGCCGAGCGACGATGAATTAGCTGGGTAACGGCGGGCCCCGTCGGCGAGGATCGCTAAGGCCGCCGGGTTTCTGCCCGGATCGACGCCATAGGCCGCTAAGTAAGCGGCACCGACTTGCGCGCTGGACAGGCAGCGAACGCCAGCGGGCGTCCCAGCCGGACAGGAGGGATCGCTCGTGCCGCTGCCGGTCTGGTAGCGGACGATGCCCTGTCCGAGCGTCGGCAGCGGCACTTCGCGCAGGGCGGTTTGCGCGGTAGCTTCGCGGAAGCCTTCATAGTTATAGAAGAAGAAGAGTCGGTCGCGCTTGATGGGGCCGCCGACGGAACCGCCGAAGACATTACGCAGGAGTTGTGGCCGCTCAATGCCGTCCTTATTGTTGAAGAAGTCGTTAGCGGTCGTCACGGTGTTGCGGTGGTATTCGTAGAGCGAGCCGTGAAAATCATTGGAACCCGAGCGGGTGACGAGAGTCACCTGCGCGCCGGACGAGCGACCCTGCTCCGCGTTCGCGTTAGTCGTGATGACACGGAACTCTTGGAGCGAATCAGGGGTCGAGCGCAGGACGCTGGCGAAGGCTTCGCCGGTATTGACGTTGAGGCCGCTCTGTTGCTCGTTCACATCCACGCCGTCGAGCGTGATGTTGGATTGATCTGAGCGCCCACCGTTGACGTAGCCGTCGCGCGTCACGCCGGGCTGGAGCGAAAGCAGGCCGACGACGTTACGCGCGTTCAACGGGAGTTGTTCGATGCGCCGTGACTCGAAGGCCGTGCCGATCGTCGCGTCCGTTGTGTTAAGGGCGACGTCGGTGGTCGCCGTCACGCTGACGAGTTCGGTGACGTTACCGACTTCAAGTTGCACGTCGATCGTCACCGGCGTGTCCACCAGCGCCTGCACATCCGTGACGGCAACTTTCTTAAAACCGGCGGATTCAGCTTCAATACGATAGGCGTCGGGCGGGACGGCGGTGAAGACGTAACCGCCCTCATCATTGGTAGTCTGAGTGCGGCTAAAGTTCTTTTCAGCGTTCGTCAGCGTGACGGTAGCTCCGGCGACCACATTACCTTGCTGGTCTTTGACTGTACCGCGCACGGACGAGGTGCCGGACTGCGCGTCGGCGCTGCCGGCAAGAGCTGAGAGCATGACGAGCAGGGCCGCCAGCATCCGGAAGGTGCGTATGGGAAGGTAGCTTTCTCTTTTCATCGGGCCTCCAAATGTGTTCAAGACCCGGAGCCCGCGAAGACTTAAGCTCGCTCCGGGTAAAGGTGGGTTGAGTCCTTAAAGTTAAAGCGAGGGCTGAAAAGCTTTGTCTGTCGTCGAGTCCACTCCGGCGTGGCCGGGACAGTAGGGACGCGCAAACGAACCGCCTTGAAGATTAGCTGCTGACTGGCTGACTGCGGTCGGGGCTTGCTTCCGTGGGCCTGACGCTTCGGACTCGTGGGCTAACCGCCCGTCGGTGAAAGCGCGCCCGTGGCACAATAGGAATGCTGCGTGCGATCTCAGCTAGGCAATGTGCATTCCATGAAAAGGAAGGCGGCGCGGCGGAACTTAACGCCGTCAACGCCTAAGGCTTAGCT
>JBOGOY010000457.1:0-4413 GCA_050748185.1 Pyrinomonadaceae bacterium | reverse complement strand
GTGTTACGGAACCACAAGGTAGGAAGCAGGTGCAGGCGCGCGGCCTCTGGCCCACGGTTGCACACGGTCAGGCGGATCAGCACGTCGTTCGGCGTGGCGTTGGCATACTCGGCGAACACATCGAAGTAGCGGTTGTCATCGAAGACGCCCGTGTCGGTCAACTCGAACTCAGCTTCGTGGATGCTGCGCCGCCGGTTCTCTTCGACCAGTTGCGCGTAGGGGAACTCAGCTTGCGGATATTTGTAGAGAGCTTTGAGGTAAGAGTGAGTCGGCGTCGAATCGAGATAGAAGTAACACTCTTTGACATCCTCGCCGTGATTGCCTTCGGAGTTGGTCAGGCCGAACAATCGCTCTTTGAGGATGGGGTCACGCTCGTTCCACAGGGCGACGGCGAAGCAGAGGCGGCTCTCACGGTCGCAAATGCCGAGCAGTCCATCCTCGCCCCAGCGGTAGGCGCGGCTGCGCGCGTGGTCGTGCGGCAAATAGTCCCAGCAGGTGCTGTGGGCCGAATAATCTTCGCGCACCGTGCCCCACTGCCGCTCGCTGAGGTATGGTCCCCAACGCTTCCAGTTGAACTCGCGCAGGCTGTCTTCGGATAGGCGGCGGTGCTCGGCGGTCCGCGGCGGCGTCTTATGAGCCATCTGAAATAATCTCTCCGGCCCCGGAAGAGTTGGAAGAGCGAAAGAAAACTTTGCGTCGTGGCCGACGAGACTTTACCACAGCCGCCGGTCCGCCCGGTGGTCAAGCACGAGTTGTGAATGGCTTTACCTGTCGATTCATTTTCACCGCAGAAGCGCAGAGAAAAGCGCAGAGGGGCGCAGCGGTCAAGTATCTCTCTCTCTGCGTCCCTCTGCGCCTCCAGCGGTGAACTGAAGTTTCATCCGGCTCAACTCATCGAGCACGAATAGACCCTGTGCCTTGTTTCTTTCAGCCTGTTCATTTTTCGCCGGCTCAGTTCATCCGCGGAAGGCTTGGGCGTGGTCTTGCGCGAACTGGTCAAAGTTGCGCGGCGGCGGCTGCAACACGCGCTCGATGTCGTCGGACCCGCCCGCGGCCCGCTCCGCGGCGAAGGTGTCGTTCAGCCGTCCGAGCGCGTCCGCAAAGCCACGCAGCAGGCAGGCCCTGCGGCGAGCGCCTTCTTGGAACCGGTCAGGCGTGACGGGGACGTAAGTGACCGAGCCTGCCCGTGGCCGCCGACAACTATCTCCGCTACCTGACCGGCTCATTGGGTGAGTCGTGCCAATCCTGTCTATTTATCTCTGTCCCGATACCCTCAACTCCGACTTGATTCTGCGGGCGTGATTTCGAGCGTGACGCGCTCGTTGCGCCGCAACACCTCAAGCGGCACGGGGACGCCGACGCGCTCTTCGGTCAGGAGCTTGTGCAGCACGTCGATGCCTGAGACGGGCTGCCCCGCGCAGCCGATAATCACGTCGCCCGGTAAGACCAGCGCGCGCTCGGCGGGACTCGCCGGCTCGATTGAAACGACGAAGACGCCGCTTTCAATTCGCAGGCCGTAATGGCGCACGAGTTGGCGCTGAAGCGGCACGTTCTGGCCGGCGACGCCGACGTAGCTGCGGCGCACGCGGCCGTCCCTGATGAGCCGGCCGGCGACGTACTTGGCCGTGTTGACGGCGATGGCGAAACAGATGCCTTGCGCCGGCAGGACGACCGCCGTGTTGACGCCGACGACGCGCCCGCGCGAATCCACCAGCGGCCCACCCGAGTTGCCGGGATTCAAGGCTGCATCCGTCTGAATGATGTCGTCCATCAAGCGGCCCGAGCGGGCGCGCAAACTGCGCCCCGTGGCGCTCACCACGCCGGCCGTCACTGTGTACTGGAAACCATAAGGGTTGCCAATGGCGACGACGAGTTGGCCCGGCCGTAGGGATTGCGAATCGCCGAGGCGGGCGGGCACGAGGTTCGGCGCGCCGGTGCGGACGACGGCCAGATCGGTTTCCGCGTCGTCGCCGACCAACTCGGCGTCGGCGCGTCGCCCGTCGGCAAACGTCAACTCGATGTGGCTCGCGCCGTGGACGACGTGACTGTTCGTCAGGATGAAGCCGTCGGGCGTAAAGACGAAGCCGCTGCCGCCCCCACCTTCACGCCGTCGGAAGCGCCGGGACGCTCGCGCTCCGTCCGTGCCATCCGGCGGCCGGTATTTCACTTCGAGGTTGACCACCGACGGGCTGACCATCTCGGCCGCGCCGGTCACTGCCTGCGAGTAGGCGTCGAGCAATTCCTCGTCCGAGAACTGCGTAGTGTCCGGCATGGCGGCCGCTGGCCGCGGCTCTTCGGCAAAGTTTTCATCAGACGCCAAAGAAATGACTTCTTTCATTACTGCCCCTTTCAGCGCGCGCACCGGTCTGACGGTCCCGCGGCCGGGGACACAAGCCGGCAGCGCGCAAGGCCGGTTGCCCACGCCGCATCCGCCTGTTACCTGTCACTCATCACTTGTCACTAAGAAGTCGGTATAGCACGAAGGAGGCGGGCAACAGAAGTAGGCACTTTCGGGTGCTATACTCACCGGAAAGTAACGACCGAGGAGCGCGCACGTATGAAACGAACGGCCACACGATGCCCGGCGGAGACGACGCTGCAAATCATCGGCGGGCGCTGGAAAGTCCTGATCCTCTTCCAACTCTTTCAGGGCGTGCAGCGCTTCTCCGAATTGCAACGCGCGCTCACAGGTATCTCGCAGAAGATGCTGACGCAGCAACTGCGCGAGATGGAGCGCGACGGCATCGTCGAGCGCGAAGTCTTTCCACAGGTTCCGCCGCGGGTCGAGTATTCGCTGACGACTCTAGGCGACAGCCTCCATCCAGTGATTGATGCGATGTGCGAATGGGGCGTGATGCTGCGGGACGGCAAGTTTGCTCAGGAGAGGTTGCGAATTCCGCCGGTGGTACCGGACAGTCTGGGCGAAACGCGCGTTTCTTAAAGGTTGTTACTTATTCGACCGCTACTACTTTTTAACCGCGACACAGAATCCTTCACAACGCCAATCAATTCGACTCCTCAAGAGCCGCGCTCGTCGGCGCGAAAGTTTGTCACCCCGTCAATCCGGTCTATGACACCGGCCACCCGCCGTGCGCGGCGAGCACTTCGTCAATCTCGCCCATCAACTCTATCGTGCGGCCGAGCGCCGAGACGACGTGTTGATAATGCGTCAGGTCGTCGTAGGTCAACTGGCGGCCCTTGCGATCTTTGAGCCACTTGTTTGCGACCCGATAGCCTCCGACGTGAAAGCCCCACACCTCCGGCGGCACGCCCTCGAAGTATTGCTGCTTGTTGATCCACACGCGCCGCTCGCTTTCTTTGTACTCAACCTTCTCGACCGTGTTGTGGCCGGGCACGGGGTAACTGGTCAGTAGCGGCGCGTGTTGGTCCATCAGATGCAGCCCCGTTAGTTCTTCGCCGTGGCGGCACAGCGCGCGGAACAACTCGACGTTTGACGTGAGCGGCAGGCGCGGAAAGTCGATCTTCAAAAACTCCGCATAGCGGCTGCGGTAAGCCGGCGCGTGAAAGACGGCGTACATGTAGTGGAACACGTCTTCCGGCCCGAAGGACTTCATCAAGTCGCCCTTGCAGTCAGAGATGAAAGTCAGCTTCAGTCGCGCCGAGAAGTCGGCGACGAACTCCGGCGCGAGGTTGGGACGCCGCCCGCCGGGCACATCTGTTGAGTTATCATTGTCGAAGAGGTTAGTTTTGTCTTGGTCGGGATAAACATGGAGGGGGAACAGGTAGTTTACGTCATAGGAGGCCAGAGCCTTGTGTCCCATCAGGGAGTTGCATGCGAAGCTGTCCCAGATGTCTTTCGTGACCCTCGTCGTGATGAGACCCTTGTTATTCCCGGCGATCATGTGTCGCATGATGGCGTAGACAGGCCACCGCACTAGTGCTTCGTGATAGAACAGGGGGCGCAGATCGAAGGGTTGCCTAAGCATTGGGTGGATGAACTTTTTGATGTCGGTTATCCCCCGTACCATTCGCCACGATTCTTGCAGTGTCCTTTCGCGAACATTTCCTAGCCCATACTTTTCTTTCGCCTCTCCAAAGTCCAAGTTACTAAAGTCGGTGATCCGTTTGTGAACTTCATCGACTGTGAAGCCCCTGACGAATTTATCTCGTGCCGTGATGATGCCCGTGTTATTTACGGGGAAAGCTTTGGGTAGTTCCCATCCGCGCTCGTACTCTTCCTTCAAGTTGGTGTCCTGCGGCATGAAGAAGTAGAACGGCAACTGCGGCTCAATCGTCCTCCACTCGGTCGTGCTCAAATTGTTTTGCCAGAGCCAGTGATACTTGCCGCCTGTCAACACGCGCTCGCCAGCCTCGTTCTCTTCGTAAAGCTCGCGCACGCCCCAAAGATGTGCGTGACGCACGGATCGCTGCCCCCCCCCCCTGCATTCCGAG
>JBOGOY010000456.1:0-4417 GCA_050748185.1 Pyrinomonadaceae bacterium | reverse complement strand
ACTGTGCCCTCGCCCGCATTATAGCTTGCCAGCACCAGATCGACGCGACCGTTAAAGCGGCCGAGCAGTTGTTTCAAATAATGCGTGCCGCCCGAAATGTTCTGCGCCGCGTCGTGCGAGTTGCGGACGCCGAAACGCGCCGCCGTCCCCGGCATTAACTGCATTAAGCCGCGCGCTCCCACCGGACTCACCGCGCCGGTATTGAAATGCGACTCTTGTTCCATCACGAGGAAGATGAGGTATGGATCGACGCCGAAACGCGCGCCGTTCTGCCGGATCAGTTGATCGAGGTGAGACCGGCCGGTGCTCCAACGCCGTTCGCGGCGCGCCACTTCGCCGGTCGTCTTCCCTTCCTTTTCAACCACGCGCTCGCGCTCGATCTTTTCGATGCGCGCCCGCTCGATGAAGATCGAGAGGCTGCCGCGTTGATACCAGATGCCGGCCGCCGTCTCGGTCAACTCGTCCACCTCGAAGCTTGCGCCGCCGACCAGACGAATCAGGACGGGCTGCGGCGGCGGCGCGGGCTGTTGAGGTTGCGTCTCCGTCGCGGCGTCCGTCCCCGTGGACGCCGCGACGGAGGCGTTCCGCACGTTCAAAGTATCACCGACGCTTGCCGCGTTGACGGTCACGGCGCCTACGTCCAGCAGCACCCCGCCTGTCACGCGCTTAACAGCGTCCGGCTTCGGCCCTGCGCGCTCGATGGTTTTCACCCGCGCCCGCTCGACGAGGTACGTCACGCCGCCACGCCGGTACCACACGCCCTGCGGATCGTCCCACGCCTCGTCCACCTCGATCGACGTGCCGTCGGCGAGGTGCAGACGATCCGCGTAGGCCGCCGGCTGGAACGAGAGCAGCAGGATGATGACGCACGCCGCCCGCGCCGCCTGAAGGCTCGGACGGCGTGCGAGGCCCGCGCGCCGACGATTCGGCGCGTTACATTTGCAAGGGGTCTGATTCATCTTGGTTGAGGGGTTGGCTGGGAAGACTGCCGCTCGGGCGGCGCAGGTCGCCCGTGCCGTGACGCCGCGGCTGCGGCGTCGGTTCCGACTCGGTCGCGAAGCCGTGCGACGTGCCGAAGTAATTACGCCATGCGAAGTCGAGCAGGCGCGGCGTCAGTTCGATCGGCTGCGCCTCGAAGAGGCAGATGTCAGTCACGCGGTCGAGCAAGTCGCGCGGCTCGCAGGCCTTCATCTGCCGCTTTTCGATCATGTAATTGTTCAGCACGTGATCGAGCGCCGACTGTTCGACGCGCAGGCCGCGCGCGTAGGCCGCGCGCTTGAAAATCTCGCTGTAAGCGGAGGGCGTCGGCGGCTCCACGCGGGCGCGGTATCCCATGCGCCGCAGGAACGCCTCGTCCACCAAGTCTTTCTCGTCAAGGTTGGTCGAGAAGACGACCAGTTGCTCGAAGGGCACTTCGATCTTCTTGCCGGTGTGCAGCGTCAGGTAATCAACGCGCCGCTCCAACGGGACGATCCAGCGGTTCAGCAGCTCGTTCGGCGCGACGCGCTGCCGCCCGAAGTCGTCAATCACTAAGGTGCCGCCGTTCGACTTCATCTGGAACGGAGCCTCGTAAAAGCGCGCCGCCGCGCTCCACGTCAAATCCGCGTTCTCCAAAGTCAGTTCGCCGCCGACAACGACCATCGGCCGCTCGATGCAGACCCAGCGGCGATCATAGTCGGTCGCCGGCAGGTCTTCTTCCGCGACGGGGCGGTGGTTGTGCGCGTCGAAAACGCGAATGATCTGCCCGTCGATCTCGATGGCGTAAGGGATCCAGATGGTGCCCGTCAGCCCGTTGTTGATGCGTTCGGCGACCGCCGTTTTACCCGTCCCCGGCGGGCCGCTCAGAAAGAGCGAGCGGCGCGAATTGACGACGCAGCCGAGGGTTTGCAACAGCGAATCGGGCAGCACGAGATCGCGGAACGAGGCGCGGATGGCGTCCCACGTCGCGGGCGTCGAGGGGACGGCTTGGAGGCGCATCATGTGCGCGTAGTCGGCGAGCGAGACGGGTGCGGGGCCGACGTAGCCGCAGAGCGACTGCGCCCGCGCCATCCGCTCCCAGCCGCGTTCGAGCATCGCGTAGCGCGTCGCGCCGACGGCGAATTGGTCCCGCACTTCGATCAACTTCTCGCGAAAGAGGCCGTGCAGCAAATCTTCGGCGAGCGCGCGCGGCAGCCGCAGGCGCTCGGTCACGGCGGCCGTCGTCGGCTCGGGCAGCATCCCGACCGTCTTCAGCGTCAGGTCGGCCAAAAACGCCTCGGGCACGTCCGCTTCGGCCAACTCTTCCGGCACCGGCGGCCCCATCGCCTCGATTTCCATGCGCGTCAAGATCGTCGTCTGTGTCATAAACCCTCTCGATTGCGGATTGCGGATTGCGGATTGCGGATTGCGGATTGCGGATTAAAGAGCAAAGCACGAGTTCAATTCTCTTTGATTTTCAATCCGCAATCCGCAATTCCTCAGCGGCCTTCGGCCGCGATCTGGTCGCCTGTGCGGTTGGCGAGGGCGCGCTTCACCTCTTCGGCTTTGTCGGCGCGGCCGCTGCGTTGGTAGAGGTCGGCCAGCCGGTTGAGCGCGGTTTCAGAAGTGGGTTGGAGCTTGCGCGCCGCTTCGTAATGTTCGATGGCGTCGCGCTCACGGCCCGCGCGTTCGAGCAGCGCGGCGACGTTCAGGCGGCCGGTCAGTTCGCCACCCGCGCGCTTGAAGCTCTTGTAGGCGTCGTCGTATTTGCCGAGGCGGCTCTGCGCCAGCGCGAGGTTGTTCCAGACGCGCTCGTCGGCCGGGGCGAGTTTGGCGGCGCGCTTCAGGCGCTCGACCGCCGCGCGGTAGTTGCCGTTGAGATAGAGTGAGTAACCGAGATTGTTCAGGGTCTCAGCGTCCTCGCGGTTGATCGCGAGCGAGCGCTCGAAGGCGTCTTTGGCGCGCTCAGGCATGCCGCGGCGCTCGTAGGCGATGGCGAGTAAGTTGTGCGCCTTTGACAGACGCGGATCGAGCGAGACGGCGCGCGACAGGGTGGTGATCGCCTCGCTCAGCTTGCCCTCGCCGAGCAGGTCTTGGCCGCGCTCCAAGTAGTCTTTCGCCGACTGGTCCCCTTCTTCCTGCTTGTCCACGGGCGTCAGCGCGTCGTTCACGCGCATCGTCGGCGCGCTCTCAAACTTCGCCATGTCGCCCTCGTTCGGACGCTGCATCCGCTTAGGGTCATCTTTCCCGTTGAAGAGCTTGCCGATGGCCTTGAACGGAGCCTTGAAGAAGCGTCCGAGCCCGCTCTTCTTTTTGGTGGCGGGCTCGATCTCGATGTTGCCGAGGCCGGTGGCCGAACCGTCGGCCGCGACGATGTTGGCCGCGTCGTCGTCGCCGTGGCCGTCGGTCGCGGCGCTCCACAGCGCGGTGACGCCGACCGTCAGGACGAAGGCGAACAAGATGGCGATGATGGTGCGGTAACGCAGCATGGTGTCTAACCTCCCTACATTTTGGCGAACGTGTCCATGAGGTTGAGGGCGGCCGGTCCGAGAATGGCGATAAAGAGCGTCGGGAAGAGGAAGCACGCGAGCGGGAACAGCAGTTTGACCGCCGCTTTCTGTGCGGCCTGCTCGGCCCGCTGCCGGCGCTTGGTCCGTAAACTATCTGAATAGACGCGCACTGCGCGCGCGATCGAAGTGCCGAAGCGATCCGTCTGGATGAGCATCGCCACGAGGCTCCGCAGGTCATCCACGCCGCTGCGCTCTGCGAGGTTTCTTAGTGCCTCGTCGCGCTCGCGCCCGACGCGGATTTCGAGGTTGGTCAACTGAAACTCGTCGGCGATGTCTGGATGCACATCTTTCAACTCGTCGCCGACGCGGACCATCGCGGCGTTTAAGCCGAGGCCCGCTTCGATCGAGACGACCATCAGGTCGAGCGCATCCGCGAGGCCCCAGCGCAGACGCTGCTGCCGGTTACTGATCATCCGGCGCAGGAAATAGCGCGGTAGGAAAAAGCCGACAACGAAGCCGAGCAGAATCCACGTCAGCGCGTTGCCGAGCGGCCGCCCCGTCAGCGCGCAGGCGAGCGCGACAGTGCCGGGGCAGACAGCGAGACACACCAACTGAAAGCCGCGATAGACGATGGGCGCGTTCGCCGAGCGGTAGCCGGCGTGCATCAACTGCTTCTGAAGTTTCTTCGCTTCGGCGGCCGATGGCGGGGCCAGCCTGTGTAGCGGCGCGGCCACCTTCCCGGCCAGCGCCGATGCCGCGGCATGCGCGTCGCTCATCACCGGCGTCGCGGCCAACGAACCGGCCCCCTGTTCGACTTCGGCTAAACGCCGCAGACGCTCGGTCGAAGCGCTCGCCGGCCGAAACATCGCCCAGTAGATCGCGAGCGCGCCCAGCGTGAAACAGACGAAAGTGGATAGTGCGATGAGTAGGAACATAATAGTGAGCAGTGA
>JBOGOY010000455.1:3373-4433 GCA_050748185.1 Pyrinomonadaceae bacterium | reverse complement strand
CCGTCAGGGCGCGGCTCTAACGTCCTGACGGCGTGCGGGCTTCCGCACCGTGTCCCCTGATTGAACCACTACCAAACCACTAATGGGCTGTTCCGACGAGTTCATCTTGGGCAACGTGCTAACAGCTTGGTCGCCGCCGGGAGCGCGAGGCTGTTGCCTGCAAGCTCGCGCCAGCGAGCTAACAGACGACTTCGCGCTGGCGTTGGATGCCGGTGCGTCCTCTGCTTCGCGCCCTGCGGCGCTCATGGCAAGCAAGGATGCCCGCGCTCCCGGCGACGCGCACCGTCATCACTTTCACGCTCAAGCTATGCACACAGCGCGTCTTCAACTCAAGACTCAGATTGTTAAAGGTGTCAGTCGCCGGCCTCGGACGCGGCCCGCCCTAAATGTTCGCGCCGCGGCTCCGGGAGAAATTTCCACACCAGCAGGGCCATCAGGAGGACGGCGGCTGCCGCCGCGACGGTGTTGCTGACGTAGCCGAAGCGCGTGTAGGCGGCCCCGGCCAGCACGCCCCCGGCGGCAAAGCCGATCTGGCCGATCGAGATCGCAAAACTCATCAGTTTCCCGCGCTGCTGGTCCGGGGCCAGCGCCGACAGCAGCGCCTGAAACGGGCTCATCCGCGCGGCCACCAGCATCAGTGTCAGAAAGAAGAGCGGGTAGGCCACCCACAACTGGCGCACGAGATACGTGGTCGAGAGCGTCACCGCGGCGAGCCCGAAACAGGACGTGAGGATCAGGACTTTGCGGCCGAATCGATCCGAGAGCTTCCCGGCCTGCGGCCCCGTCAGCGCGTTGGCGATCCCGCCGACGAAAAATAGCGACGCGATCTGACCGGCCGAAGCGCCCCGCGCGGTCGTCAACCACGTCGGCAAATAAACCACATAGAGCGCGAGGCTCAGGAACATCAGCGCGTAGGCTCCGGCGGCAGCCAGCGTCTCTGTGCGGCGGAGCAGGCCGAGGTAATCGCGCAGCGCGCCGCCGATGGTCAGACGCGCCGGATGACGCCGGACAGACGGTTGCTGTACGTAGCGCCAGACGAGCAGAAACGTCACGCCCATCG
>JBOGOY010000455.1:0-3363 GCA_050748185.1 Pyrinomonadaceae bacterium | reverse complement strand
GTGCAGGCGAACCACAGAAACGCCGTGCGGAACCCGTAGCGCGCGGCCAGCAGCGTGCCGACGGGGACGCCGAGGATTTGCCCAAGCGCGGTGCTGCTCATAATCCATCCGTTGGCCCACCCGCGCCGCTCGTAGGGGAAGTAGTCGCCGACGTAAGAAACGGCAGCCCCGCTCAGCGCGCCGCCGGCCGCGCCCGCCAGCCCCCGCACCAGCAGCAGCGCGACGTAGTTAACCGCCAGCACGTGCAGCGCCAGCGCCAATGCCATGAAGCCCGAACCAAAGAGCAGCACCCGGCGTCGGCCGACGCGATCGGAGATCGGCCCGACGATGATGGCGCACACGCCGACCATCAGGGCATAGGAACTGACAAGGGTACCTTGCAACACCTCGGGGATGTTCAACTGCGCGCCAATCTGCGGCAGCATCGGCGAGATGATCATGATCTGGCTGCTCGCCGAAAAGACAAGCAGCCACAGCGCGAACAAAACGAGGCGCTCCTGCCGGCGGCGGGCGGAGTCGGCGGCGGCGGGCGCAGTAGCAACCGCGTTAATAACGGGCGACGATTCGGCCGGGGCGCTCATAACTCCGTCTCGTCCACGTAGCACCAAGCCCACTCTTCACCCGGCTCGAATGACCGCACGATCGGGTGCCCGGTCTGGCGGAAGTGTTTGGTCGCGTGCCGGTTCGGCGAGCTGTCGCAGCAGCCGACCCGGCCGCACGAGAGGCAGAGACGCAGGTGGACCCATGCGTCGCCCGTCTTCAGACATTCCTCACAACCGTCGGAGCCCGGCGTGACCTCGCGGCTCGTGTCGAGGTGCGTGCACAGCGTTGCCATATTGGTCCCCTTCCGGCGTGCCTCCCGCGCGTTCACCTTCGTCTCGACTGAAAGCTCACCAATCCCGTTTCTGTGTCCTGCATTTTACTCGCCGCAACCGAAATTGATCGTCGTCCGGAACCGGCGCTTGTGCCCAACGAGGCGAGCCGTTAAATAAACCGGCTCGCAGCCGGTATTTCTGAGCCAGAAACCGGCGTAAGACTTTCCGCTCTCCGAGCCGTTGCGAATCTTCTCGATGTGCCGCACGGTGAGGCGGCGCTTCACGTCGTCGAACGATCTGTAACGCGCCGTTAACTCGATGCGTCGCGGCGTTTCCAAGTATTCCGGTACGCCCTCGATTTCCACAATGACGAAGGTCGAATAAGTCCAATCGAAAGGGGTGTTCCACAAATCGAAGCCCTTTTCGGTCAGCACGTTTTCGGAAAAAGTGCCGGTGTTCTCGTAAAAGAGTTTGGCTTGAATGGCGCTGATCCGCAGATTCTGCGGACGCTGCAACATCTCGCCACGCGGCGCCTGACACTTGACCGCCGCCAGCCCAATGAAGCACGAGAAAAGCGCCATGTTGACCAATCGCATATTGAGCAATCTCAGGCCCTCAACAATCCGAGCTGCCGACCGCCCGAACTGTCCGCGCGGCGCGGCCCTTTCGCAAAATGATTCTCATTTTGAGCATGAAATCATCCTCGTCGGGTTGTTCGTTCTCCGGCTTGAACTCTTCAAGCAAGACGCTGACGCTCAGTTTCCCTAAACGGTAAAAGAATTGTTGCGTCTTTCGCTTTGGCCGCGCCGCGGATTTGATGTGCCTGAGTCGCACATCACGCCCGTCCAGATTCATCCACGCATCATCTCCGTTTCCCCGCGCGATGAAGACGTACCCAGCGCCCAACTCTTGAGCTTGATGCGATAAGTGGAAATACAGATTGCCGCAGCCTGTCATCAAATCGGTCGCCGGGTAATCCTTGATTGTGCCGACGCGCGGCAGCCTGTCTGTCTTCGGCCTGCGCTGCGCGGCGCTGTCAAAAGTGAGAACTAAAACAACCAGACAGACGCCCGCCCCGCAAAGCCGCGTCCTCTGCTTCAAACTTGAGACGGCGCTCGACATTCGTTTTTTGCGATCAACTAACAACCCGCATAACCGACCGCGCTGACGACCTTTTTCCGGGTTCCTTTGCTGACGGTGATACCGACTTTGAAGCGCGTCGGCTCGTAATTATTTTCGTCCGACAAGCGTGTGACGATCGTCTCCACGCGCACCGCGAAGCCGCCCGCAAAGTAATCACTTCTGCGCCGCGCTCCGATCCTCTCTTTCGGGTAGGGCGAAATGCGGATGAGCTTTAACGGTGTGTCTCGGTTGTTCAAATTCATCCACGCATCTTCCCCGTCCACTTGCGAGATGAAGACATACTTGCCGACACTCGCCCGTTCTTCGTCGGGAAATGAAAAATAAAAACCGCAACTGACGGTCTGGCTGACCCTCACCAGATTCTCGATGTTCCCGACGCGGGGCGCAGAAGCGTTTCGCCGCTTCGGGACTCTCTTTGAAGTTCCGGCGCGCAAGCCATTACTCCCGCCGCGCTCCTGCCCCACGGCGAGAGCGCAGCAGAAAGAGATGGTTAAAATTGTCGCTGCGATCTTCATCGTTTTGCCAGACGTTCGGCTGGCGGACGGATTGTTCGATTCGCCGCGACGAACCCATTTGACAGGTTGATCCGACCCCACTTCCTCTCTGCACCCTTTAATCTTACTCTTCCACGTTGCTGCTCTAATTCGACACCCACAAGGTAGGGATCGAGAGTCAACAACCACAAAGGCACGAAGGCATGGCAGCGGGGGCGCGTCGTGTGGCGCTCGTTGCTCTCTTCGTGCTCTTCGTGTCCTTCGCGTGGCTAACCGCCAGCGTCCCAATCCAGCGTGCTTCGATTTAGCTCAAGAAAGGCCTAGCTGGTTCCGTCAAACGGCAGGCGCACTTGAAAGCAGGTGTCGCCGGGCTTCGACTGGACGCGGACGTGGCCGTGGTGCTTGCGGATGATGCGGGCCACCGCGTCGAGGCCGAGGCCGGTGCCCTCGCCGACCTGCTTCGTAGTGAAGAACGGCTCGAAGATGCGCGCCTGTAGTTCCGGGGGGATGCCCGAGGGGCCGTCGTCTCTGATCTCGACGAGCACGTCCGAAGGCTCGCGCCGGGTCTTGACGACCAAGCGGCCGCCCTCCGACATCGCGTCGGCCGCGTTGTCGATGAGATTGGTCCACACTTGATTAAGCTCGCTGCCGTGGGCCGTGACGCGCGGCAGGTCGGAGGCGTAATTGCGCACGACGTTGATGCTTTTCCCTTTCAGTTTGTGCTTCAGGATGAGCAGCGTGTTCTCCAGCCCACGGTGCAGGTCCACCTCCTGCACCGGCGCTTGGTCCATGTAGGAATATTCTTTGATCGCGCCGACCAGTTCGGAGATGCGCGACGCGCTGGCGCGGATGTCGCCGACCAGCCGCGCCGTCGCGAGTTGGGCCGCGACGCGCGCCAGCACGTCCGCGAG
>JBOGOY010000454.1:0-4435 GCA_050748185.1 Pyrinomonadaceae bacterium | reverse complement strand
ATCGATTACTGCACGTCCAACAACACTTTGATCAACCCGGCCAAGCCGCTTTACAACCTATTCGGCGAGTTGAAGCTCATCTTCTGACGCGCGGCCGGCGGCCGGGCGCGCCCTGAGTACAGGTGCAGTCGATTTCACGTTCCGCCATCTTCAGACATGGCTACAGAGATTGTCACAGGGAGAAACTTCATGCGTCAGTTCGGCATCGTCCAACGGCTCAAACTGATGATCACGCTTTTGGCGTTCGCCGCCATCGCCGCGGTCGCCCTCAGCGGGGCGAGGACTTCGGCCGAGAGCGGAAGGATTGCGGCTCAGCAGCAGCAGACTCCGGCCGGGCAGCAACAGCAGCAGACACCCGTCGTCGCCCCCGCCGCCGGACAGGCCGCGCAGCAACAACAGGCGGCCCCGGCCGCGCCGGCACAGCAGGCGACACCGGCGCCGCAACCAGAGGGCTGCATCAGTTGTCACGGCAAAATCGAGGCGATGCACGAAACGCCTGACGGCAAGCTCCAGAAGGACGGCACCGACGGTCAGGGGCTTTCGTGCACCTACTGCCACGGCGGCAACCCGATGGGCAAGACGGCCGAAGCCGCGCACGTCCGCGCCCGTTTTGAAGACGAGTGGAAAATCCTCGGTAAGCGCAGCACCGCGAACCCCGAACGCACCAACAACCTGCTGACGCGCGAGAGTTGGGAGTACGTCCGCTTCATCAACCCCGGCGATTTCCGCGTCACGCAGAAGACGTGCGGCGAGTGTCACGGTCAGGAAGTGGCGGCCAACGAGTCAAGCATGATGCGCCACGGCGCGATGCTCTGGGGCGCGGCGCTTTATAACAACGGCGGCTTCCCGCTGAAAGACACGCGCTTCGGCGAGGTGTACACCGAAGAGCGCGGCGCGCCCGCGCGCATCGTGCAGGTGCCGCAACCAACCCGCGAACAGCAACTTACGAAAGGCATCATCCCCTTCCTCGATCCGCTGCCCCGCTGGCAAATCTCGCAGCCGGGCAACGTGCTGCGCGTCTTCGAGCGCGGCGGCAAGCGGCGACTCGAAGTCGGGCTGCCCGACCGCGACGAAGACCCCGGCAAGCCCGACAAGGGGCTGAGCCCGCGCGGCCTTGGCACCAACAACCGCACCGACCCCGTGTTCCTCGGTATCCAGAAGACGCGCCTGCTCGACCCGACGCTCAACCACCTCGGGACCAACGATCACCCCGGCGATTTCCGCTCGTCGGGCTGCACGGCCTGCCACGTCATCTACGCCAACGATCGCAGCGTAATCAACTCCGGCTCCTATGCCAAATTCGGCAACATGGGCGAGAGCCAGACCGAAGACGAGACGATCTTGAAGAACGAACCGGGCCACCCGATTAAGCACCAACTCACGAACCGCATTCCGACCTCGCAGTGCATGGTCTGCCACATGCACCCCGGCACCAACATGGTCGCCACCTACCTCGGCGTGATGTGGTGGGACAACGAGACCGACGGCGACAAGATGTACCCGAAGGTGCAGCGTGACCCATCGCAGGACGAGGAGCAGAAATTTCAGGACCGCAACCCCGAGGGCGCGGCGATGCGCGGCAACTGGATCCGCCGCGTCAATGAAGAGCGCGTCTCAAAGGACGACTTCCTTACCAAGACCGGCGATCCGAAGGGCGACTTCAACAGCCAGTTGAAGCGCACGCATTTCCAAGACTTCCACGGCCACGGGTGGCTCTTCCGCGCCGTCTTCAAGAAAGACCGCAAGGGCAATTTCCTCGACGCCGAAGGCAACCGCATCGAGGGCGAGATCACGCCCGAGAAGCTTAACCAATCCGTCACCTACAAGGACGACGACAGCTACCAACTCGGCGACAACAGCGCCGGCAAGGGCGTCCCTGTCCACCTCAAAGACATCCACCTCGAAAAGGGGATGCACTGCGCCGACTGCCACTTCCGGCAGGACTCGCACGGCAACGGCAACCTCTACAACGAGCCGCGCGCGGCCATCGAGATCAACTGCGCCGACTGCCACGGCACCATCTCGGCGCGGGCCGGCCTCGTCACCACCGGCCCGGCCGCCGGTTGGGGTTCCGAGAACGGCCAACTGATCAGCACCGGCAAGGGACGCAATCTGCGCCAGACGGGGCGCACCGGCATCCTGACGACCAATGAGAGGGGAACCAAAGTCCCCGTCCTCCAGCGCGGGCCGCTTAGGAAGATGGACCCCGTGACCAAGCAGGAAGTCCAGATCACGCGCGACGAGGTCATCCAGAACTCGATTGTCGAGCCCGGCAGGTGGTGGCGCGTCAAGCAGACCCTCGACACGATCACGCCGGGCCATAAGGACTACAACGAGCAGTCGCGCTACGCCAAGACGATCCGCAAAGACAACTCGACGTGGGGCGATGTGCCCGCTAAAGAGGAAGAACTGGCGCACGCCGACAGCCAGATGACCTGCTTCTCGTGCCACTCTTCGTGGATGACGAGTTGCTTCGGCTGTCACCTCTCGATGAAGGCCAACCGCAAGATGCCGCAGCGGCACAATGAGGGCGACAACACGCGCAACTACACGACCTATAACTTCCAAGTGCTGCGCGACGATGTCTTCATGCTCGCTAAAGACGGCACCGTCACCGGCCACCGCGTCGCGCCCGCCGCGTCGCGCTCGGCCGTGCTCGTCAGTTCGCAGAACCAGAACCGCGAGTGGATCTACTCGCAGCAGCAGACCGTCTCGGCCGAGGGCTTCGCCGGCCAGTCGTTCGCGACGCACGTCCCGCACACCGTCCGTTCGACCGAAACCAAGCAATGTTCCGACTGTCACGTCTCGAAGGACAACGACAACAACGCATGGATGGCGCAGACCTTGATGCAGGGGACCAACTTCGTCAACTTCATGGGCCGCTACGTCTACGTCGCGGCCGAGCACTCGCTCGAAGTCGCCACCGTCACCGAGCACGACGAGCCACAGGCCGTCAAGGGCAGCACGCTGCACAAGCTCGCCTACCCCGAAACCTACGACAAGTTCGTCAAGGGCGGGCGCGAGATCAAGACTTACTTCGAGCACGTCGGCAACCCCGAAGTGCTGAGCGTACAGGTCCGCGGCGAGTACGCCTACGTCGCGGCCGGCAAGGGGGGCTTGCGCGTCTACGACATCGCGCAGATCGATCACAAGGGCTTCTCCGAGCGCATCACGACCGCGCCGATCTCGCGCTTCGGCCAGAAGTTCTGGGTCAACTCGAAACACTGCACGGCCGTGGCCGCGCCGACCACGCTCGGCGTCGATCCGGCGCGCACGCAGAACCCGTTGAATCAGGAACAGCGGATTCACCCGCTTTACGCTTATCTCTACGCCGTGGACAAGGAAGAGGGACTCTTCGTCGTCAATGCCGCGACGCTGCTGGACGGCGACCCGCTGAACAATTACCTGAAGCGTGCCGTCACGTGGAACCCGAACGGCGTGCTGAACGAGTCGAACAACATCGTCATCGCCGGCACGCACGCCTACATCACTACCGACGACGCGCTGGTCATCGTCAACATCAACAACCCGACCGAGCCGCAACTCGTCAAAGAGATTCCGTTCAAGCACCCGAAGGCGATCGCGGTCCAGTTCCGCTACGGCTTCGTGGCGGATGAGGACGGGCTGAAAGTCGTCGATCTGACCAAGCCCTCGGAGGCGCGCCTCGTCGAGGGCGCGGAAGTCAAACTCCACCACGCGCATGACGTATACGTGGCGCGCACTTACGCCTACGTCGCTAACGGCGAAGAAGGCATCGCGATCATCGACGTGGAAAAACCCGAGCAGCCCCGCCTCGATCAGATGTACAACGCCGATGGCAAGCTGAACGACGTGCATCAGGTCAAGGTGGCGATGACCAACGCAAGCCTCTACGCCTACGTCGCCGATGGCAAAAACGGTCTGCGAATTTTGCAACTGACCGACCCGGAGACGATGCCGACCTTCGCCGGTTTCAGCCCGCGGCCCGAGCCGAAGCTGATCGCTTGGTTCCACACTTTGGGGCCGGCCATCGCCGTCTCGAAGGGACTCGATCGCGACCGCGCCGTGGACGAGAGTGGCAACCAACTCGCCGTCTTCGGCCGCCGCGGCTCGCGCCCCTTCAACATGCAGGAACTGATGCGGATGTACCTGCTCGAAAACGGTCAGCCCTACGCCGTCACTGACAAGCCTTCGACGCAGCCGCGCGATTTGAAGGCGACCACGGCCAAGCGTCAGTCTGACGAAGCAGCGGCGGAGCCGAAAGAGACGAGCGACGCGGGCGACTGGCAAATCAAATCGTCCCAGATCACCACCGTCGGACGCACCGCCGCCTACGGGTTAAGTGGTATCGGGCTCTTTGCCGTTGCAGTCGTCGGCTGGCGCAGGCGTCGTCGGCTCGCGCGCCGCGACGGCAACTAACGGGCGGGTTTCCCCGTCAGCACAAACCGGCGGGGGG
>JBOGOY010000453.1:0-4450 GCA_050748185.1 Pyrinomonadaceae bacterium | reverse complement strand
AATGATGAATGATGAATAAAAAGAGCTGTTCTTCATTCATCATTTCGCATTCATCATTTTTGCTTCGTGCCCTTCGTGGCTAGTATTTTGATTGACTCTTGCTCCGGAACTAAAGGAAGTCATAGCTGATATGGCACAGGTTTACATCAACCAATTATCTCAGCACGTGGGCGAGGAGGTGACGCTCAAGGGCTGGCTTTACAATCTGCGTTCAAGCGGCAAACTACTGTTCCCGCAGTTGCGCGATGGCACCGGACTGGTCCAGTGCGTCGTCTTCAAAAAGAGCGTCCCCGAAGAAGTGTTTGAAGCGGTCAAAGGTTTGGGGCAGGAGTCTGCGCTCGCCGTCCGCGGCACGGTGCGGGCCGACGAGCGCGCGCCGGGCGGCTACGAAGTGGATGTGACCGGTGCGGAAGTCTGGCAGGCGGCCGAGGGCTACCCGATCACGCCGAAGGAGCACGGCACAGAGTTTCTGATGGACCACCGACACCTGTGGCTCCGCTCGCGCCGACAGCACGCGATCCTCAGAGTGCGCCATACGATCGTGCGCGCCGTGCGCGACTTTTTAGACGACGACGGCTTTACCCTTTGTGACACGCCGATCCTGACGCCCGCCGCCTGCGAGGGCACGACCACGCTCTTCGAGGTCGATTACTTCGGCGACGAGAAAGCCTATCTCTCACAGTCGGGCCAACTCTACAACGAAGCGACCGCCGCTGCCTTCGGCAAGGCCTACTGCTTCGGCCCCACATTCCGCGCCGAGCGATCGAAGACGCGCCGCCACCTGACCGAGTTCTGGATGGTCGAGCCTGAGATGGCCTACGCCACGCTCGACGACGTGATGAACCTCGCCGAGCGCTTCATCGCCAATATCGCCGCGCGCGTCCTTGAAGAACGGCAGGAGGAGTTGAAGGTTTTAGAGCGCGACACTGCGAAGCTCGAACAACTCGTGCCGCCGTTCCCCCGCGTGTCCTACGACGAGGCGGTGAAGATGCTGCAAGCGGGCCACGAGCGGGGCGAGCTTGAAACGCGCTTCGAGTGGGGCGGCGACCTCGGCGCGCCCGATGAAACGTATCTCTCGAAGCAGTTCGACAAGCCCTTGATGGTTCACCGCTACCCAGCGGCGGTGAAGGCTTTTTACATGAAGCGCGATCCGGAGCGCGACGACCTCGCGCTCGGAGTGGACGTGCTGGCGTCGGAAGGTTACGGCGAGGTCATCGGCGGCGGCGAGCGCGCCACCTCTTTAGAGTTCCTCGAAGAACAGATCAAAGCGCACGATCTGCCGCGCGAATCCTTCGAGTGGTATCTGGACCTGCGTCGCTACGGGAGCGTCCCACACGCCGGCTTCGGCATGGGGCTCGAGCGCTGCGTCGCATGGATGTGCGGCATCGAGCACATCCGCGAAACCATCCCGTTCCCACGGATGCTGTACCGACTGCGGCCGTAGCTCGCCCAGCTTCCGGCGCGGAGAATATGAATTTACAGCGGAGAGACGCAGAGACGCGCAGAGGAAACGCGGAGTGTCGGGTGATCTCCTCTGCGGCATGCTGCGCGATCTCCGCGTCTCTCCGCGGTGAAATTGCTGCGCGACCTCGCGCCCATCCCGGAAGTCTACGAAGGCGCTTCCTTCCGTTCGCGCGAAGAGTATCTTAAGTTCAGAGAGGCCGGCTCGCTGATGCTGAGCGGGCGTGTGATGTCATGACACAGGAACGCATCGTCACCATTTTCGGCGGCTCGAAGTGCGGCGAAGCTTCGGCGGAATACGCGCAGGCGCGCAGGGTCGGCCAACTGCTCGCCGAGAGCGGCCACACCATCTGCACCGGCGGCTACCTCGGCGTGATGGAAGCGGCGAGCCGTGGCGCGCACGAGCGGAGCGGGCGCGTGCTCGGTATCGTGTTAAACCAGTTCAAGAGCGAGCCGAACCGTTACCTGACGGACAAGGTGGCGACGCCGCACTTCTACGACCGCTTGCAACACTTGATCACACGGTCGGTCGGCTTTGTCGCGATCAGGGGCGGGATGGGGACGGTCACGGAGATTTCGCTCGTCTGGAACAAACTGCAAACGCGCGTTATCGGGCCGCGCCCGCTGGTGCTGTTGGGCGATTGCTGGCCCGGAGTCGTCGGGGCTTTAAGGCAATACCTTGCGGTCAGCGAGACGGACGTGAAACTGCTTGATTTTGCGAGTACGCCGGAAGAGGCGGTCGAGATCATCCTACGGAAATCAGAAGGAGTGGAATTATGAGTTGTCAGAATTGCGGCGCGACGCTGCTGCCCAACGCGCAGTTCTGCGGGTCGTGCGGCACGCATGTGCAGACGCCGCCACCGCCCCCGAGCGCCGGTGCGCCGGGCGGTTCGCCCTCGTGGGGGCCGAGCGGGTATCAGGGGAATCCGGGAGGGGCTGCGGCGGCCGGCGGCAGCGGCATCCACATTGACAGCGACGCGCAGGGGCAGGGGCGCGGCTACAGTTATGAAATCCTGCACCAGCCGTCTTTCGCGCTGGCCGTCGTAAAGCTGCAACCCGAACAATCGATCTTGGCCGAGGCGGGCGCGATGGTGTCGATGTCCGCGAACGTCGAGTTACAGTCGCAGATGAAGGGCGGGCTGATGGGCGCGTTGAAGCGCGCGGTCGGCGGCGAGTCGGCCTTCGTCTCGACCTTCACGGCGCGCGGCGGGCCGGGCGAAGTCTCTTTCGCGCCGGGCGGCCCGGGCGACATCGCCGCCATCGAGATGAGCAACCAGACCTTTCTGGTCCAGTCGAGTTCGTACCTCGCGGGCGACGCGAGCCTCATCGTGGATACCAAGTGGGGCGGCGCGAAATCGTTCTTCGGCGGCGAAGGGTTGTTCGTTTTGCAAGTGTCCGGCACGGGGTTGCTGCTGGCTTCGTCTTTCGGCGCGATCCACCGCAAGCGCTTACAGTCGGGCGAGCGCTACGTCGTGGACACCGGCCACCTCGTCGCGTGGGAGGGGCACATGCTTTATCAACTCCGCAAAGCCGCTTCCGGTTTCTTTCGCAGCATGGTCAGCGGCGAGGGCATCGTCTCGGAGTTCACCGGGCCGGGCGAGATTCTCATCCAGACGCGCAACCTCGCCGCGTTCGCGGGCCTGCTCCGGCCCTTCTTCCCGACGCAGGCGAGCGGGGGTGGCAGCGGCTTTAACATCAATCTTGGGAACTGAAGGTTGAGTTTCGGGTTCAAGGACAACTTGATAGTGGCTCAGATGTCGGAGAGGAATGTCTTTGCGTGCTTTGCGGCCCATCTTTGCGGTTAAGTTGGGTTTAACCGTAAAGGACGCTGAGAAAGACCGCAAAGGACGCGAAGATGGACACTGTCCACGCTGACATCTTGTCTCCCACCGTTGAGCAACTACCGGCAACTTTCCTTAACCCGAAACCCGAAACTGTTGAGTACAACTCATGTCATCAATACTGGACCAGCCATCATCTTCGCCGGTTAACCGGCCGCCGGGCGGGGGCAAACGTGTCAGCATTATCGGGATGCCTCTGGGGTTCGGTTGCGGCACGGCGGGCGTGGACCTCGGCCCGGCGGCGATGCGCGTCGCCCGCTTGAACCAACGGATCGCGCAACTCGGCTATGAAGTGCGCGACCTCGGGGACTTGCGGCCCGAGCGCCCACAGACGATCGCTTCGCCGGACGAGAAGGCCAAATACTTGCGGGAGATCGCGGCGGGTTGCGAGGAACTGGCGCGCGAGGTGCGCGGCGTGATGCTGGCCGGCGAGATGCCGATCATCCTCGGGGGGGACCACTCGATCGCCGTCGGGTCGGTGTCGGGCGTCGCCTCGGTCGTGCGCGAGCGGAATCAACTGCCGCTCGGCCTTATCTGGTTCGACGCGCACGCCGACATGAACACGCCTGAGACTTCGCTCTCCGGCAACGTCCACGGGATGCCGCTCGCCGCGCTACTCGGTTACGGCCCGCCAGAGTTGACTGACATTCTCAGCTTCGCGCCGAAACTCGATCCGCGCTATTGCGCCCACGTCGGGGCGCGCGATCTCGATCAGGCCGAGCGCGATTTGATCAAAAAAATCGGCATCCGCTTTTTCACGATGCGCGAGATCGACGAGCGCGGCATGAACGCCTGTATGGACGAGGCGATCTCGATCGCGCGGCGCGCTCCCGGCGGCTACCACGTCACGCTGGATGTGGACGCGCTCGACCCCGGCGACGCCCCCGGCTCAGGCACCATCGTCCGCGGCGGCCTCACCTACCGCGAAGCGCACCTCGGGATGGAGAAGATCGCCGAGGCCGGCGGCATGATCGCGCTCGAAGTGGTCGAGATCAACACCGCCCTCGACATCAACAACCGCACCGCTGAACTCGGCGTCGAGCTGATTCTGTCGGCGCTGGGCAAAACGATTCTTTGAGTGACAGGTGACAAGTGACGAGTGACAGGTTAAAGCGGTTTTCTTCCTGTCACTCGTCACTTGTCACCTG
>JBOGOY010000452.1:0-4456 GCA_050748185.1 Pyrinomonadaceae bacterium | reverse complement strand
ATCCCCAGAACGTTCAACCGCGCTCGAAGCCCGGGGCCACGGCGGCGCCGATCCAGCAGCGCGAGGTGAAGCAGAAGGTCAGGAAGGGAGACGACTCGATTAAACCCCTCGGGGCCTGTGGTGCGCCGCCCGACCCGATCACCGTCGGCCAGACCATCAACGGAACGCTCACCACGAGCGACTGCGCCCTGCAGGACGGCAGCTACTTTGACGAATACAGGTTCAACGGCACGGCGGGCCAGCAAATCGCCGTCGAGTTGAACTCGGCCGACTTCGACTCGTTCCTCTACCTGCTCGCGCCCGACGGCTCGCTGCTGGAAGTTGACGACGACAGCGGCGGCGGGACCGATTCGCGCATCCCTTCCGAAGGCGGCTTTTTCTCGCTGCCTTCGACCGGCGCCTATACGATCTACGCGACCTCTTTCCACGCGGAGGACACGGGCGCATACACGCTGACTCTCGCCGCGCCGGGCAGCGGGCAATGCCCCTCGACGCATCTCGCGAGCGGGCAGATCTTCAATGGCGCGCTCAGTTCGACTGATTGCTTCTTCAACACTGGCGCGCGCAACGGGTCGTTCGTTGACATCTACACTTTCGATGGCCGGGCCGGACAGGAAGCGATCGTGGAGATGGCTAGGACCAGCACCACGATCGATCCTTACCTTATCCTGATCTCACCTGACGAAGACTTACCCGCGCTTGAAGACGACGATAGTGGTGGGAATTTTGATGCTCGCATCCCCTCGACGGGCACGGTCTTCCTGCCGTTTAACGGCGTGTACACCATCTATGCCACCTCGTTTTCCGCCAATGAGACGGGCAGCTATCAGGTCAGAGTCACCCTCGGCGCGCCGCCGGTCGCCTCGACCGTCGTCACCAACACAAACGACAGCGGCGCGGGCTCTCTGCGTCAGGCGCTTCTCAACGCCAACTCGAACGTCGGCGTGGACACCGTCAGCTTCCAAATCGGCTCAGGCGCGCGGACCATTAATTTGCTCACGGAGTTGCCGGAGATCACCGACCCGGTCGTGATCGATGGAGCCACGCAGCCCGGTTTTGCCGGCACGCCGCTCATCGAGTTGGACGGCCAGTTCACCCCGCGGGGGACGGCCGGCCTGAAGATCACCGCCGGCGGCAGCCGCGTGCGTGGTTTGGCGATCAACCGCTTCGGCGTCGCCGACTGTTTCGCCCCCTTTGACGCCGACATCGGCGTCGGCACCCCGATCATCCTCTCGCAGGGTGGCGGCAACATCATCGAAGGCAACTACCTCGGGACCAATCAAGCCGGCACCGCCGTCGCGTGCAACAGCGGCAACGGCGTTTACGTTTTCAATTCGTCGAACAACGTGATCGGTGGGACCACCGCAGCGGCGCGCAACGTCATCTCCGGCAACCGCTTCCCCGGCATCCGCCTCGGCGGCGTCTTCACGAACGGAAACCACATTCAGGGCAACTTCTTCGGGACCGACGCGACGGGCAATGCCGATCTCGGCAACCAATCGAACGGCGTCGCCGTCATCGATGGGACCAACAACGTCGTCGGCGGGACCACGGCCGGCGCGGGCAACCTCATCTCCGGCAACGACTCGCCGGGCGTCGCCCTCGGTTTTAGCGACCCCTCCGGCATTCTCGTGCAGGCCAATTTCATTGGGACCAACGCCGCCGGCAACAGTGCGCTCCCCAACGACGGGGGCGGCATCATCGTCGGCGGCTTCTTCCAGATCGACGGCTCGCCGATCACCGCCACCGACAACACCATCGGCGGCACCGTCCCCGGCGCGGGCAACCTCATCTCCGGCAACAATGGCAACGGCATCGAAGTCATCAACGAGGGCTCGCAGGACAACAAGGTGCAGGGCAACTTCATCGGCACGAACTTGGCCGGCACCGCCGCCGTCGCGAACACCGGCAGCGGCGTCTTCATCACCGACGCGCCGAACAACGTCATCGGCATCGACGACGAGTTTGACGAACTCCTGTTTGATGGGACCAACCTCATCTCGGGCAACGTGCAGTACGGCGTCGGCGTCGGCATCCTGCGGCGGAACGACGCGAACCCCAGCCAGTTCATTACCGGCGGCGACCGGATGCTGGTGGTCCTCAACGTCATCGGCACGGACATCAACTTGAACCCACTCGGCAACGGGCTCGACGGCGTCTTTGTAGACGCCGACTCGGTTAACAACCGCATCCGGTTCAACATTATCGCCTTCAACGGCGGGAGCGGCGTCCGCATCCCCGACAACGGCAACCGCTCAGGCTTTCAGATCAACCTCGAAACCAACTACATCTACTCGAACAACGGCATCGGCATCGACCTCGGCCCAGCCGGCGTGACGCCGAACGATCCGGGCGACACGGACGGCGGCGCGAACCTCCAGCAGAACTTCCCCGATCTGACCGCGCCCACGCTTGCGCCCATAACGCTCAAAGGTGAGGGGACCAACGCGCCGGCCGGGACGATCAACGTCAGCGGCGCGCTCTCGACCACGGCGCAGGCCGGCCGGACCTACACCGTCCATTGGTATTTCAGCGCGGGCGGACAGTGTTCGAGCAACGAAGCGGCCAGTCGCCCGCGTGCCTTCGGGATCGTGCCGAACGTGACGACGGACGCCCAAGGCCGCGCCCCGTTCAGCTTCCCGCTCGACTTCCCCACCGACGTCACAAGCGGCATCGTCAACTGCACCGCGACCGACGCGCAGGGCAACACCTCGGAATTTTCCGCCTGCATCCCCGTCACGGACGCGCCCTCGACCTCCTGCGCCACGATCTTCCCGACGGTGCAAGCCTTCAACGCCTCCGCGGGGACGGGCCGCTTGACCGTCTCCGCCCCACCGGGCTGCGCTTGGACCGCAACCTCGAACGCTCCTTGGCTTTCTGTCACGGCGGGCGTTTCAGGCTCCGGCACGGGCCGGGTGCGTTACAGCGTCACGGCCAACACGACGAGCGCCACGCGCATCGGCACGCTGACCGTCGCGGGACTCACTTACACTGTCACGCAGACGGCTAACGCGACGACGCCGACCATCCAGTTTTCGTCCGCGACCTACCCGGCAAACGAGGGCGACCCGGCCCGCGCCGTCGCGGTGACTCTGACGCGCACCGGCGACACGGCGGGCGCGGCCTCTGTGGAGTACGCGACCCTCGACGACCCCGCGCCGGTGCCGTGCAATCCTCTATCGCAGCCTGACCCCGGTCAGCCGCCTTTCCCGCGCGGCACGGCCTATGCCCGCTGCGACTATGTGACGACCATCGACCGCCTCACTTTCGCTCCCGGCGAGATGACGAAGAGTTTCCTCGTTCCGCTCATCAACGACGTGCATCAGGACGGGACGGAGACTTTCCAACTCGGGCTGAGGAACCCGGAAGGCGCCACCCTCGGCTCCCGCTCCACGGCTGCCGTGACGCTCGCGGACGACGACGCGGCGGCCCCGACGACGAACCCGATTAACACGACGCCGTTCTTCGTCAGGATGCAGTACCTCGATTTCCTCTCGCGTGAGCCCGAAGCGGGCGAGCCGTGGACGGGAGTGTTGAACGGCTGCCCGAACCCGTTCAATCTGGACGCCGGGGCCGACTCGGCGCGGTGCGACCGGATCATCGTCTCGCAGAGTTTCTTCGGGTCGCCGGAGTTCCAGTTGAAGGGCTTCTTCGTCTTCCTCTACTACCGTGCGACTTACGGATTGCAGTTCCTGCCGGAATACGGCGACATTACGGCGGACATGCGGCGTGTGACGGCGGCGACAGACGCGGAGTTGGTAGCCAAGCGGTTCGACTTCGCGGAGGACTGGGTGCAGCGCGCGGACTTTCTGGCGCAGTACCCGGCCAACCAGACAAACCAGCAATACGTGGACAGGCTGATGGACCTGTACAACCTCCAGCAGATCACGACCGAAGACCCGGCGAACCCGGACGGGACGGCGCAAGTCACGTTGACGCGGGCACAACTCGTGGCGCAACTGACGGCCGGGACGCTGTCGCGAGCGCAGGTCTTGCGGGCGCTGGTGCAGAGTAATGAAGCGAACGCGCGGGAATTCAACAATGCGTTCGTGGCGATGCAGTATTACGGGTACTTGCGGCGCAGGCCGGAGGCGGAGGGGTACGCCGGGTGGCTGGATGCGATCGGGCGGCGGGGGGTGAGTTCGCGGGTGATGGTGGACGGGTTCATGAACTCGGCGGAGTACCGGCTCAGGTTCGGCCCCAACACACAGTAACCAAGAGTCCAAAGTCCAATCTTGAAGTTTCAAACGATCCAACCCTGAAGAGGTTGAACAGACTTACAACTCGGAGGAAAGCAATGAAATTAAGAAAGACAACGACGGTTCTCTTACTGTTGCTGTGTGCGGCGTGTTCTTCGGTCGCTCAGAACAACGTGGGGCGCGGCGCGGCCGAGACGATGGTCGGCGGCAAGAAGGTTAAGATCACTTACGGCCGCCCGAGTCTGAAAGGGCGCAAC
>JBOGOY010000451.1:0-4461 GCA_050748185.1 Pyrinomonadaceae bacterium | reverse complement strand
GTGTGTGGTCGGGCGCACGCGCTTGCGCGCGTTCAGCACGATCTCGGTCGAGTGCTTGAGGTCCGCGCAAAACATATCCTCCATCTTTCGCGCGAAGCCTTCGTCCTCGATTGCCACGTCCAGCTCCCAGTTGCCGATCCAACTCGCCAGATTCATGTTGGTCGAGCCGACCCGCGCCCACTGCCCGTCGGCCACCGCCGTCTTCGCGTGGAGCATCGAGCCGTTCCACTCGAAGACCCTTACGCCCGCCTCCAGCAGCGGCCGGTAGCCGGCGCGCGAGAGGGCGCTGACGACCGACATGTCGCTCGACCCGGGGACCAGCAAGCGCACGTCCACACCGTCCTGCGCGGCCGCACGCAGCGCTTGCACGTAGGGCGTGGTCCCGACGTAATAGGCGTCGGTCAGCCACAGCGTCTTGCGCGCGAGCGACGAAACGAGGTGGTCCAGACGGTAGAGGCCGGCGGTGTTCGGCACGCTGGCGATGACCCGCAGCGACACGTCGCCCGCCGGTCGCATCGCATCCCTGTCCGGCAGTTCGTTGTCGGGAAGAGGCGCGCCGCCCCCCGCGGCCCAATTCTGCGCGAACGCCTGTACCACGTCGGCCACGGCCGGGCCGCGCAGTTCGACGCCCGTGTCGCGCCACGGCTCGATCTTCTTCTCCGGGTAGCCGACCCAATGTCGCCCGACGCACAGGCCCGTGACGAAAGCCACTTCCCCGTCCACCGTCAACACCTTCCGGTGATCGCGGCTCAGCCAACCGAACGAACTGTCGAAGCGCGGCGGGTTGAAACACAAAACTTCGACGCCTTCGTCACGCATCGAGCGCCAGAATTTTCCTGAGGCGGGGCCGAGCGCGCCCATCCAATCGTAGATCAAACGGACGGGCACGCCCGCGCGCGCCTTCGCTTTCAGAGCCTCCGCGAACTCTTGGCCCACGTCGTCTTCGTGGATGATGTAGGACTCGAAGTTGACGTTCTGCTTCGCGCCGCGGATCGCTTCGAGCCACGCGGGGTAATTCTCTTCGGCGTCTTTCAGCAGGCGGACGCAATTGCCCGCGACGAGCGGCGCACCGGCGGCCCGCGAGAACGCCTGATCGGCGAGGACGCGCGCGGGAGCGAGCGCCGGGCGGCCTGTCTTTTTCTGTGCCACTACGCTCAAGTCGTTTCGGCTCCTGACAGACTTCAAACAGTCGGGGGACTGACACGAAAGTTTCTTATCCCATAACTGCGACAAATCTGATTCGGTTCTGCTGCTTTGTTGAGAGTTGAGCAGCGGCCGAGGTCGAAGTCAAGAATCAAACGTGGGGCTGCCTGCTCAATTGCGTCGGCAACGCACGATCTCGACCGAGCACGCGGCGTGTTGCGCGACCGACTGCGAGACCGAGCCGAGCAGCATCCGTTCCCACGCGCGATAGCCGTGTGAGCCGACGACGATCAGATCAGCCCCCCACGCTTCGGCCTCCTCGATGATGGCGCGTTTAGGCAACCCGCGCAAAACTTCAGTCGAGATGCTGAGCTGGTTGCCTGCGCCGCGCCGGAGTTTCGCCTCCGCGCCGCCGAGCGCCTCCTGCGCCTTCTGGCGCTCGACCTTCTCGACCTCCAGAAAGTAGTCGTTCGCCAGCATGTATGGCTCCGCGACCAGCGGCGCGGGCGGCTCGACGCAAGACACAACGCGCACCTCGCTTTCCGCCGGCCACGGTCGCCGCGCCACCTCCTCGACCGCCGCCTCGCTGCACGGCGAGCCGTCTGTCGCCAATAGTATTTTCATCTCGCACGATCCTTTCCGGCGGCCCAAGTGAAGGCGATTAAACTTCAGGCAACAGTCTGGGCCATAACAGTCATGATTTCGACTCTCAATGCTTGGAGCGACCGGGACTACAGCGCCGTGGGCTGCCATCGTGACCACATAAGACTTTATCACTCAACTGTGCCCGTCGCGTAGATCAGGCAATGACCGAGATGGAATAGTCCTAAACAGGCTGAGAATAATTTTTTCAACGTTTCGGGCGCCGGGCGTGTAGTAATTGACAGCAAGGCCCCGGTTGAGAGGATGCGATACCGTGCCGAGTGAGATTGCCGCGCACTGCGCTATGATGACAGACGAGTTGAAGCCCCCCGCCGAGGGCGCGCGCGCCGACGCCGCGCTGACGCGCCTCGTCGAGCGGGCGGCGGCGGGCGACGCGGCGGCTTTCGAGCAACTGTTGATCGCCACGGAGCGCAGGGTGGTGTCGGTCGCGTGGCGGATGCTCGGCGACCGCGAGGACGCACGCGACGCGGCCCAAGAGGTCTTTCTCAGGGTTTACAAATACCTGCCCGGCTTCCGCATGGGCGAGGACTTTCACGGGTGGCTCTACCGCATCACCGTCAACGTCTGCCGCGACGCGGCGCGCCGGCGCGGCAGGGCGCGGCACGAAGACCTTGAATCGCTCTTCTCCAATGAGAGCGGACATCTGAAGGGCATGCCGTCGGCGGCAGGGCGCGCGCCCGACATCGCCGAAGTGGAGGCGTTGCGCGGACAGCAGCGCGCCTTGCTCAGGCACGCGCTGCTGACCCTGCCGGAAAAAGAGCGCGCCGCGATCGTGTTGCGCGACATCGAGGGGCTTTCGACCGAAGAGGTGGCGCGCATCCTGCACACGCGGCCCGTCACCGTGCGCTCGCAGATCAGTTCGGCCCGGCAGAAGCTCAAAACGATTTGCGACGGCTGGCTCAGGAAAGGAGGGCGGAATGTTTAGTCGATCGACTTGCGCGCGCGCGGCACAGTGGCTGCCGCTTTATGCGACCGGTGATTTGAACGAGCGACAGGTGCGTTTTGTCGCTTTGCACCTGCGAACGTGTGCCGACTGCCGCCGGCTGGCTGAAGAGTTCGACGCGAGCCAGAGTTGGATCAAAGGGACCAACGCCGGAGACGAGTTCGACGAACAGTTCTACGCGCGGATCAGGGGCGCGGTCCTCGCGCAGATCGAACGCGACACCCGCCCTGTTCCCGCCGCCCCGCGACAACCTTTCGGGCGACAACTGTCCGCCATGTTCTTTGGCCGGCGGTTCGCGTTTGCCGCCACGGTCGCCGCCGTCGCGCTCTTCGCCTTCGTCCTTGCCTCTCAGGTTTTATTCAGGCCCGTGGCTGGTCCAAATCAAGAGACAGTGAATACGACGCCTGATGATGTAAGCCCTCCGGGGCTGCTTGTGCTTTCACAGTTGCCTGAACGAGAAACCAAGCAACCCGAACGCGCGGAATTACCGCCTCGCAACCTCTCGTCCGACAGCAATAATCGAGAACTGGTTAAAAGACGTATGCGCGTACCGGACGGGAAGCCACCCGCGCCGCTCGGCGAGAGCGCGAATCAATTCAAGGGGCGCTTTGAAGTGGCGCGGGCCGAGATAGTTCGCGCGCCCAGCCAAGACGCGGCAGAATCGCCTGTTGCCACCGCACAAGCAATGGCGAACGACGCGGCGGCCGACGGGATGAAAGAGCCGGCCAAAGAGTTTTCGCGAATCGAATTTCAGACGGCGGACCCGAACGTCCGCATCATCTGGCTGATGCCGAAAGCCGTCGGCCCCGCAGGCCCGAATAGAACCGACCACCGTTAGGAGAGTTTATGAAAATCCGTCAACGCTATTTCTTCATCGCCGCCGGGCTCGCCCTCATTTGCGCCGCGCAAGGCTTGGCCCAACAGGCTGATCCAAACGTCCCCGCGCCGGACAACTTCGTGACGCACACGAGCTTTAAGAACCGCGTCTTCGAGGTGAGACATCGTGACCCCGAAAGCATCGTCTCCGTCGTCAAGCTGCTGACGAGCGGTTACAAGGGCGCGTCCGTCTCGGCCAACCGTCAATTCAAGACCATCACCGTCCGCGATTTTCCCGAGAACATCGCCTCCATCGAAGAAGCCTTAAAGCGACTCGACACGCCCGAAGCAACGCGGCCCGACATCGAACTCCGGATGCACGTCCTGCTCGCCTCAAACGCCGAAGGCACGCCCGCACAACTTCCCGCGGACCTGAAAGGTGTCGTCACGCAGTTGCAGTCAACCCTTAACTTTAAGAACTACCAGCTACTGACGACCGTCGTGCAGCGCACCAAAGAAAGTGTCGGCTTTCAATCCGACTTCCTCAGGGGCAGCGGCGCGGCGGAACTGACGAAGGCAGGCGGTGAGAAGCGGATCCTCAACTATGAATTCCGTGCTAACTCGCTCTCGCTGGTCCCCAGCACTCAGAGCACTCTGTCGGTGCAGTTGGGAGGTTTTCAATTCGAGATCAGCGGCGACGGATCCGCACGCATCCGCAGCGACGTCGGACTGCGCGAAGGCGAGCAGGTCGTCGTCGGCACGTCTAGCCTCAATGACAAGGCGCTCGTCCTCGTCATCTCGGCGAAACTGATCAAATAAAAATGATGAATGCGGAATGATGAATGATGAGTTGAAGCAGGTGTCTTTCATTCATCATTCATCATTCCGCATTCATC
>JBOGOY010000450.1:0-4470 GCA_050748185.1 Pyrinomonadaceae bacterium | reverse complement strand
GTTCAAGGTTCAAGGTTCAAAGTCAAACACAAGCTCTGGACCCCGACCTAAGACTTTGGACTTTAGACTTTGGACTTCATGCCCCACGTCCCCGAAAAAATTATGAGACTGGCGCGCGAGGTACGCGACGCGGGCGGGCGGGCGATGCTCGTCGGCGGCTGCGTGCGCGATCAACTTCTGGGGCGCGAGGCGAAGGACTGGGACGTGGAGGTGTACGGCGTCGCGCCGCGAACTTTGCGCGTGTTGCTCAGCCGCTTCGGCCGCGTGGACGCTGTCGGCGAAGCGTTCACGGTCTACAAGGTCGGGCACGACTTGGACGTGTCGTTGCCGCGCCGCGAGCGCAAACAAGGGCGCGGCCACCGCGGCTTTGTGATCGAGGGCGACCCGCACATGAGCTTCGCGGAGGCCGCCCGCCGGCGCGACTTCACCATCAACGCCATCCTTTGTGATCCGCTCACGGGCGAACTCGTCGATCCGTTTGACGGCTGCGCCGACCTCGAACAAAAACTCATCCGCGCCGTCGCGCCCGAAACCTTCGTCGAAGACAGCCTGCGCGTCCTGCGCGCCGCGCAATTCGCCGCCCGCTTCGAGTTCGGCATCGAACCCGCGACCGTCGCACTGTGCCGCACCATCGATCTCACCGACCTGCCATCGGAGCGCGTCTGGGGCGAACTGGAAAAGCTGCTGCTGCGCCCCCCCCGGCCGTCGGTCGGGTTTCTTTGGCTGGACTGCTTCGGCGCGCTCGATCAACTCTTCCCCGAACTCGCCGCGCTCAGGGACGTGCCGCAAGAACCCGATTGGCACCCCGAGGGGGATTGCGATGTGCACACGTGGCTCGTCGTGGATCGGGCGCGCGAACTGATTGACGATCTGTCGTACCCGAAGCAGGTCGCGGTGATGCTCGGCGCGCTCTGCCACGATCTCGGCAAACCGGCGACGACCAAATTCGTCGAAGGCCGCATCCGCTCGCGCGGCCACGATGAGGCCGGTGTGGGACCAACGATCAGCTTCCTCGACCGGCTGAAGATCTTCACGCTCGACGGCTACGACGTGCGCGCGCAGACGGTCGAGTTGGTCCGCCTCCATCTGAAACCCGGCGAGTTCTTCTTCAAGCGCGACAGCGTCGGCGAGGGCGCTTTCCGCCGGCTCGCGCGCCGCTGCGAACTGGACCTGCTGTATCGCGTCGCCCGCGCCGACTCGCTCGGCCGCAACGCGGGATGGGTTCCGCGCGATAAGTGGTTTGACGCCGCGCCGCAGGAATGGTTCATCCAGCGCGCGCGCGAACTGGAGGTTGAGGAGCGCCCGCCCGCGCCGTTGCTGATGGGCCGGCACCTGTTGGAGTTGGGCCTCACACCCTCGCCCCGCGTCGGCGAACTCGCCCGCGCCGTGTACGAGATGCAACTCGACGGGCGCGTCCGCACTTTGGCAGAGGCGCAGGCGGCCGCAAGTGATCTAATTGAGGTTGCCCGCCCGCCCGCGACCACACAGGCTGCTGATGAGTGAACCTCTCACGAATATGACCGGCGATCTCTCCACACATCACGAGCCTCTGACAAGTTTCTTCCCGCGGCGACGCTCCGAGATCGAGTTATCAACTTTCTGCTTGAGCAGTGAGCAGTTGAAATTCTATCGCGAGCACGGTTACGTCGCGGGCGTGCGCGTGTTAAGTGACGCGCAGGTTGCGACGCTGCGTGGGGAACTCGTGGGGCTCATGGACCCGGCGCACCCGCTGCGCCGCTTGTTCTACGAATACCACTCGAACGAATCGCGGAACCCGGCGACCGTGCTCTTTCATGCGCTGGGCGCGTGGCGCGTCGCGCCGGGCTTTCATGACTTGTTGTGGCACCCGGCGTTCACCGTGCCGGCGGCGCAGTTGCTCGGCGGCGCGGTGCGCTTCTGGCACGATCAACTCTTCTGCAAACCGGCGCGCCACGGCGGCGTCGTGGCGTGGCATCAGGATTATTCTTACTGGACCAGAACCACGCCGATGGCGCACCTCTCCTGCTGGATTGGCCTCGACGACGCGGACGCCTCAAACGGCTGTCTCCACTACGTCCCCGGCAGCCACCGCTGGAACCTGCTGCCCGTGACAGGCCTCGCCGACGATATGGACGCGATTCGGGACGTGTTGACCGACGGACAGCGGGAACAGTTCAAGCCGGTGGCGATTGAGTTGAAGGCGGGCGAGGCGGCGTTTCATCACCCGCTGCTGGTCCACGGCTCTTTCGAGAACCGGACGGAGCGGCCGCGCCGCGCGCTGGTCATCAACGTCTTCCGCGACGGCGTGTGCTCGGCCTCGAACGAACCGCCGCTCGCGGGCGTGCCCCCCGTCCCGGCGGGCGAAAAGATGTGCGGGCGTTTCTTCCCGCTCCTCTCGGACGGCGGCGTCTGAGCGGCACGTTGAGACTGCCCTTCGCGCCGGCCTTTCCGTCCCGGAAATCCGCCGCCCCATCACAAACTTGCGCCCGCGCTCGCCGGTCAATGTTAAGAAAAGACGTTTGCGCGCTTTATGCTGTCGGGCCTGTCCCTCCGGCCCGCCGCCTGCGCTCGTGTTAATCGCTCCATTTGATTAACGAGGCCACACATTCAAACTGGTCGGAGGTATCGATGAGAAAAATCATAACCGTTCTCGCGTTGCTCTCAGCGGTCGGGTGGGCTCAGGCGCAGAACGGCGGGGCCGCCGCGACGAAGCCGGACGATGAGCCGCTCGCCGTCGTCAACAAACTCTTCGAGGCGATGCGGGCGAAGGATGCCGCAGGCATCCGTGCGCTCTTCACGGCGGAGGGGCGTCTGGTCGCCTTCAGCCGGCGCGAAGGGCAGCCCCCTTCGGTGCGCGTCTTCGACGGCGACTCGTTCGCGAAGCTGATCGCGGACGCGAAGGGGACGTTGGACGAGCGGATGCCGAAGCCGGACATGCGCGTCGCGGGCGATCTCGCGGAAGTCTCGGGCCGCTACACCTTCCACGTTGACGGGCGCTTCTCGCATTGCGGGACCAACGCTTTTCATCTGACGCGCGCCGCCGCAGGCTGGCGGATCGTCAACATCGCGTCCACGCTCGAAATGACCGGCTGCGAGGCGGGAGGGAAGGCAAAAGATTGAAGCTCACACACCCCCCACACTTAGTTAAACTCATTGCACTCGCTATGATCTTCGCCAGCGGCGCAGGCGCATTGGTCCCGGCCCAGACAGCCTCCAAGTCCGCAGGTCGGGCGGACAAAGCCGCGCGCCTCAGACAGCAACTCCAAGAGAAGTTCGCCGCGTTGCACACCGCGGGCAAGTTTCCGGGGGCGACCGCCGGCTTCGCCTTCTCGGATGGGACTTCGTTCGGCCTCGCCGTCGGCTTGTCCGACGTGGAGCGGAAGATGCCGATGACACCCGACGACCTGATGCTGCAAGGCAGCGTCGGGAAGACTTATGCGGCGGCCGTCGCCCTGCAACTGGTCGGGCAGAAGAAACTCGGCCTCGACGACCGCATTGAAAAATACCTCGGCCGCGAAAAGTGGTTCGCGCGCCTGCCGAACGCGCGCGACATCACCGTGCGGATGCTGTTGAATCACACGAGCGGCTTGGTCCGTTACGAGTTCAAAGAGCAGTTTACAAAAGACCTCACCGCCAACCCCGACAAGGTCTGGCGGCCGGAAGAACTCGTCTCATACATCCTCGACACCCAAGCCCCATTCGCCGCCGGCGCGGGGTGGGACTACTCGGATACTAACTACATCGTGCTCGGAATAATCATCGAGCGCGTCACGAAAAATCGTTACTACGACGAGGTGCAGAAGCGGCTGCTGCGCCCGCTGGCCCTGCGCCGCACGATCCCCTCGGACAACCGGACGATTCCGGGGCTCGCGCAGGGCTATGCCGGGGCGGACAATCCTTTCGGCGGCCGCGACGCGATGATCATTGGGGGCAGGTTCGCCATTAACCCGCAATTTGAGTGGACGGGCGGCGGGATGGCTTCGACCTCCGAAGACCTTGCGCGCTGGGCCGTCGCGATGTACGAGGGGCGTGCCTTCGACCGCGCGCTGCTCGCGGAGATGTTGAACGGCGTGCCGGCCCGTCTGGGGCCGAACGTCAGATACGGCCTCGGCGTCATCATCCGGCAGACCGACTTCGGCCCGGCCTACGGCCACAGCGGCTTCTTCCCCGGCTACCTCACCGAGATGGCCTACTTCCCCGAACTGAAACTGGCCGTCGCCGTGCAGGTCAACACCAGCGCACCGCGCGCGACCGGCCAGCCGCTCTTTCGCTTCCTGACAGACTTCGCCGAGATCGTCGCGCGGGAATCACGCCCTACCTCTGGTGGCAGAGTGCGGTGAAAGTTAGAGCGGAGGATTAGCCACAGAGGGCACAGAGCAACTGTGTTAGAAGTCAAGCTGCCGCTGCGGCGACGGGTGCTGGCGCTCGCCACGCTTCCTGATGTTTGACCATCGCGTTGAGCATTCGCAGCAGTTTGTGCAAACACGCGGT
>JBOGOY010000449.1:0-4477 GCA_050748185.1 Pyrinomonadaceae bacterium | reverse complement strand
AGCCGAAATTGCCCCGTCGCTGGGGAATAACTGTTTCGTCTTTCGCGCGCCGGAAGACGTGCTAGAGCCGGTGTCCTTTGCCGACTTTAAACAAAAGCCGACGAGTTACGGCATCCCCATCCTGTGCCCGTTCCCCAACCGGGTCAGTGACGGTCACTTCTTTTTCGGCGGGGAACAGTTCAAAGTTGAGCCGCCCCGACATGGATTCGTGCGCGACAAGCCGTGGCGAGTCGAAGCACGCGGGGCTTCGTCGCGGGAAGGCGCATGGGTCAAGGCGAGTTTCGACGCCGGACTTTACCCGGAAAAAATCCTCCGACAGTTTCCTTTCCCGTTTTATCTGGAGGTGACATACAGGTTGAAGGACGCGCGTCTGGAAATGGAGACGCTGGCGCGCAACGCGGGCGAGAAAACGATGCCGATGGGTTTCGGGATTCACCCGTACTTTCGCCGCCCCGTTGCGGGTACTCTGACTGTGCCCGCGGGGGCGCGCTGGGAACTGGCGGACAGTTTGCCGACCGGCGAAATCGTCAATGTTGAAGGGACATACGATCTTCGACGCCCGGCGAATGTCTCCGAGTTGAAATTGGACGACATCTACACGCGCCTTGTGGCGGATGCCGACGGGCTGGCGCGGTGCGTGCTTGAAGACAAGGAAAAGGGAGTCAGCACGGTCGTCGAGTTCGAGGTCACGCAGTTTCCGCATGTCGTGGTGTACACGCCGCCCGCGCCACGCCGAGCGATCTGTGTGGAGCCGAATACCTGCCCGACTGACGCCTTCAATCTCGAAGCGCGCGGCGTGCCGAGCAACGTGATCGCTTTGGGGCCGGGCGAATCCGTGAACTTCAAAATCAATATTTCATCGCGGCGCACCACTTAGACGGCGACCAGATACTTGTGCCAGATAAATGCTCGGCTCAGGCATGAGCTTTCTTGCTTAACAGCCACTTCCGCGCGGAAAGAATGCTTCCGATGATTCCGGCGGCCGTTAGTCCGTAGATGACATACTCGAAGGCTTCGGAGTCCATGTAGGTCAAAAGTCTTCGCCCGAAGTAGAGGATGAGTAGCGACTCGGCGGTGAAGCGCAGCAACCGCCCGAAGAACACGGAGACGAGCATCGCGCGGCGGGGACTCTGAAGCGCCGAGGCCGTCATGATGATTGGCCGGAAGGGAAATGGAGGAGGCAACGCGCTGGTGACGAAAACGACCCACCCTGAGTGCTTCTCAATCTTCGTCTTAATCCACTTGATGCGCCGCGGTTTGACGAATTTCTCCAACCCTTCCTCACCCACCTTGCGCGTCAGCAAGTCGAGCAGAGTGACGCCCGCCACCGATCCGAGCGAGGCCATAAGGGCGTAAACCACCCACATCAGGCCGCCATCTCGGGAGGTGATGAGCGCGGTCAGCAGCAACTCGTTGGCGAGCGGCAGGTAGAGGAAAGACGAGTCGAGCGCTTCCAGCAGAAAGGGACCAAGAAAGCCGAACCGGACGAAAAAGGAGATGATCGAGCGAGCCAGCGAAACGGCAAAGATGGTCTGGATAAACATCTACAACCTCAGGCATGGCAATTAGTGGAAAGGTGGCAAGTCTTCTCTCCACCACCGTCCGACAGTATCAATTGTTCCTTTCACGAAAAGTTATCGACGGCCCCACAAATGGGGAGGCGTGAAAACGAGCGAAGGCCTGTCATAGCAGAGGGTCGAACGGGAACTCGCTGACATCGGACGGCAGCGACGCAAGATGATCGCATCGATGGATACAAATTCCCATTCTCCTGTTTTGCCAATTGACGCGCTCCTCCCGGAAATTTTGGCGTCGCTCGAATGCACGCCCAACCTCGTGCTCGAAGCGCCGCCGGGTGCTGGCAAGACGACGCGCGTTCCGCCGGCGTTGCTCGACACCGTCAGGGGGCAGGAGGAGGTGTGGGTGCTTGAGCCTCGCCGTCTGGCGGCGCGGATGGCCTCGCGGCGCGTGGCCGAAGAGCGAGGCGAGCGTCCGGGCGAAACAGTTGGCTATCAGGTTCGCTTTGAAGAGGTAGCCGGGCCGGCGACGCGCCTGCGCTTTCTCACTGAAGGAATGCTGACGCGCCGCCTGCTGTCGGACCCGCAACTCGCATGCGTCGGCACGGTCGTCCTCGACGAGTTCCATGAACGACACTTGCAAGCCGACCTCGGACTCGCGCTGTTGCGCCGCCTGCAACAGACCACGCGGCCCGATCTACGAATCGTCGTGATGTCCGCCACGCTCGAAGCCGCGCCCGTCGTCGCCTATCTCGGCGACTGCCCGCAACTGCGTTCCGAAGGGCGGATGTTTGAGGTGAAGGTCGAGCATCAGACGCGGCCTGACGAACGCCCCTTGTCCGCGCAGGTCGGAGAGGCGGTGCTCCGTTTGGTCATGGAAGGTCTGGACGGCGACGTGCTGGTTTTTCTGCCCGGCGCCGCAGAGATCCGTCGGGCACAGGAAGCTTGCGCCAGCGTCGGGGCCGAAGCCGGGTTGTTGGTCCTGCCGCTGCACGGAGAACTGCCGGCGGCGGAGCAGGACAGAGCGGTGCGCCCAGCGGAGCAGCGCAAAGTCATCCTTTCGACCAACGTCGCCGAATCCTCTCTGACGATTGAAGGCGTAGTGGCGGTCATCGACTCGGGGCTCGCGCGCGCGCCGACACATTCGCCGTGGTCTGGACTGCCGGCGTTGAGCGTCGGTCGCATCAGTCAATCGTCCGCATTGCAGCGGGCCGGCCGCGCCGGCCGCACGCGACCCGGCCGCTGCCTGCGGCTCTACACGGCACAGGACTTCGCTGCACGGCCCGCCCACGAGATGCCTGAAATTCAGAGACTCGATCTGGCCGAACCGGCTCTTGAACTGCACGCCAACAGTATCACCCGGCTGGACCAGTTCGACTGGTTCGAGCCACCGCCCGAGGCCGCGCTCGAGGCCGCCGAAGAGCTATTGCAAAGACTCAAGGCGATTGACGCGAACGGCGCGATCACTGACGTGGGAAAACGGATGCTGCGTTTCCCACTGCACCCGCGTCTGGCGCGCATGGTCGTGGAGGGCGAGGCGCGCGGCGTCTCACGTGCGGCCTGCGTCGTGGCCGCACTCGTCAGCGAGCGCGACATTCGCTCGTCGGGCCGCGCGAGTTTCGCGCCGCGCGGCCCGCATGACGTGAGGGTGAAAACAGAGGCTTCAGTCGTTGGTCCCTCTGACCTGTTGGAGCTACTTGATCTCTTCACTGAAGCCGAGCGCGAACGTTTCGCGCTCGAAGCCATGCGTCATCTGAATCTGGAGCCGGGAGCGGTGCGGGCGGTGGAGCGCGTCAGGCGGCAGCTTCAGCGTCTGAGCGGCGGGCGGAAGGGAACGGAAGCCGGCGTCGAAAACCTCCACGACGCGCGGCACGAAGAGGCTCTGCTGATTTCAATTCTCACCGGCTATCCCGATCGCGTGGCCCGCCGCCGCTCAAGCATGAGGACCAACGAGGCAAGCGCAGGCGGCGTGGAACTGCTGTTGGCCGGCGGTGGCGGCGCGCAACTCGCGTCCGAGAGTGTAGTGAAGCAGTCGGAACTGTTGGTGGCGGTTGACGCCGAACAGCGTCGCGAGACGGGCGCGGGTGGGACCAGTCTTTCGGGCCGCGGCGCGGGCCGCACTATGGTCCGCCTTGCCAGCGCTGTCGAACCTGAATGGCTGCTCGATCTCTTCACCGAGCGCATCACCGAAACCAACGAAGCGACGTGGAACGCCGAAACCGAGCGCGTCGAAGTCGTCAGTCGCCTGCTCTATGACCGACTCGTCCTCGATGAGCGGGGTAGCGCCAATGTGAGAAGCCCCGAAGTTTCAAGAGTCTTGGCCGAAGCCGCCCTCAACGCCGGCCCGTCTGCGTTCGCCGGGCGCGACGAGATCGAGCGTTTCCACGCCCGCGTCGGGTTCGTGGCTTCGGCTCTGCCAGAAACAAACTTTCCCACGCTGGCGGAGGACGACGTGCGCGAGGCGCTGATCCAGTTGTGCGAAGGCAAAAGGAGCTTTGCGGAGTTGCGCGAGGCGGCGCGCGCGGGTGGCTTGTTAGAGTTGTTGCGGCAAAGGATCACGCCGGAACAGGCGCGCCTGCTCGCGAAGATGGCCCCGGAGCGCGTCGCGCTCGCCATAGGGCGTCAGGTGCGCGTCAACTACGAGCCGCACCGGCCGCCGTGGATCGCTTCACGGCTTCAGGATTTTTTCGGGATGCGCGAAGGCCCACAGGTGGCCGGCGGGCGCGTGCCCGTCGTCCTGCGCCTGCTCGCCCCGAACCAGCGCCCCGTGCAAGTGACGACCGACCTCGCGGGTTTCTGGCAGCGCCACTACCCGCAAATCCGCCGCGAACTGAGCCGCCGCTACCCGCACCATGCGTGGCCGGAAGAGCCGAGTTGAACGCCGGAGATCCAAGCCTGAGAAGTAAAGAAAACGGTAGTGGTTCAATGAGAAGAGATGAGCCGCAGATTTACGCGAATCG
>JBOGOY010000448.1:0-4484 GCA_050748185.1 Pyrinomonadaceae bacterium | reverse complement strand
GGCTGTGGCCCGCGACGAAGTCGGGGCGCGGTAAGCCTTCAGCCTCCGCCGCGCGCAACGCCGCGATTGAAGTCGCCAAGATCGCGGGCTGCGTGTTCTCCGTCAACTGTAATTGTTCCCCGGGTCCGTTAAAGCACAGTTCGGAAATGGCGAAACCGAGCGCCTCGTCGGCCTCCGCAAAGACCCGCCGCGCCGCCGGAAAACTCTCGGCCAGTTCGCGCCCCATCCCCGCGTACTGCGAGCCCTGCCCCGGAAAGATGTATGCGATTCGGTTCATTTTTGATTTGTAATTTTTGATTTACGATTTTCCGCGGGCGGAAGCAGTTCGACGTGATATTACCGAAATATCAATCGTAAATCAGAAATCTAGAATCGCAAATCCAAGCTACCAGCGCGCCAACACCCCGCCCCACGTGACGCCACCGCCGAAAGAGGCCATCAGCACGAGATCGCCCGGCGCGATGCGCCCGGCTTCGAGGCATTCGTCAAGGGCAATCGGGATTGAGGCCGAGGAGGTATTGCCGTGGTACGCGATGTTTGAATAGACGCGCTCGGTTTCGACGTTCAGTTTGTCGGCCACGGCATCCGTGATCCGCTGGTTGGCCTGATGCGGGATGAAGAGCTTCACCTGCTCGGCCGTGCAGCCGGCGTCCTCTAACACCTCGCGCGAGATGTCGGTCATCGAGCGGACGGCCACCTTGAACAACTCGTTGCCGCGCATCTTGTAGAAGTGCTGACCCGTCGTAGCCGCCTCGGCCGTGAGCCCGATGCGTGTGCCGCCGCCGGGGGCGAAGAGTTGCTCGGCGTAACGCCCGTCCGAACGGATACGTGTCGCCAGAATCCCGCGCTCGTTCTCGACGGGGCCGAGCAGCGCCGCGCCCGCGCCGTCGCCGAAGATGACGCAGGTCGAGCGATCCTTGTAATCAACGTACTTGGTTAACACTTCCGCTCCGACGACGAGCGCGTAGCGCGTTTGACCCGAGCGGATCATCTGGTTGGCGAGGGTCAGGCCGTAGAGAAAGCCGGAGCAGGCGGCGGCCAAGTCGAAGGCGGCGGCGCGGTGCGCGCCGATCTCGGCTTGGATCAGGCAGCCGGTCGAGGGCAGCGCCTGATCCGGAGTCACCGTCGCGCAGATCAACAAGTCGATCTCCGCCGGGTCGATCTTCGCGCGCTCGATCGCGTGGCGCGCGGCGCGCACCGCGAAGAGCGAGGTGTACTCGTGCTCGGCCGCCTTGTGTCGCTCCTTGATGCCCGTGCGGGTGGTGATCCACTCGTCAGAGGTCTCGACCATCCGTTCGAGATCGGCGTTCGTTAATACCCCTTCCGGGTAAGAACGACCAGTGCTGATGATTCCGGCGTTCACGGCATTCCTTTCAAGATAGAGGTCAGAGACGAGAGGTCAGAGGTCAGAAAGAGGCAAATTTTCAACGGCCTCTAACCTCTGACCTCTGCAAGTTCAGACTCCCTCGCGTTGGTTTCGGCGATTCCCTTCTGGATGCGATCGTTGGCTCCGTGTTCGGAGAACTCTTTGACGTTGCGGATGGCGTTGCGGATCGCGCGGGCGTTTGAACTGCCGTGCCCGATAACGACGATCTTCTGCACGCCGAGCAGCGGCGCGCCGCCATACTCCGAATAGTCAAGTCGCTTCTTCAGGCTGCGAAACGCGGGACGCGCCAACATCGCCCCGGCCTTCGTGATCGTCGTGGCGCTCAACTCGCGCTTGATCATCGAGACGACGGCCTCTGACAACCCTTCGGAGAGTTTCAACATGACGTTGCCGGTGAAACCGTCCGTGACGATCACGTCAACCTGTCCGGTGTACACGTCGCGACCTTCGACGTTGCCGACGAAATTCAAAGACGACAGTTCGCGCAACAGAGGAAAGGCCTCTTTGGTCAACTCGTTCCCTTTGGCCTCTTCCTCGCCGATGCTCATCAGGCCGACGGTGGGCTTGGGCGTGCCGACCACGGCGCGCGAGTAGGCGTCGCCCATGACGGCGAATTGCGCCATGTGGTGTCCTTTGCAGTCGGAGTTCGCGCCCACGTCGAGCAACAAGGTCGGCCGTCCCGATTTGGTCGGGACGAAAGCGGCGAGCGCCGGGCGGTCCACGCCGGGCAGCATCCCCAAGACCATCTTCGCCGTCGCCATCGCCGCGCCGGTATTGCCGGCCGAGACGAAGCCGTCGGCGTAGCCTTCGGCGACGAGTTTCGCTCCGATCCTCAAAGAGCTTTTCTTTTTGCGCCGGACGGAGGTCGCCACCGGCTCGTCCATCCCGATGACCTCGGCCGCCTCGACAAATTCGATCCGGCGGTCGCCCTGCTTCCGCCAACCGCAGCGGCGCAGTTCGGGGAGGACGACATCCGGCTGGCCGACGAGAATGACCCCGACGCCGAGGTCACGCGCGGCGGCGAGCGCGCCGTCAATCTCGACGTGCGGCGCGTGGTCGCTGCCCATCGCGTCCAACGCGACTTTGCCGGTCAGTTGTCGCCCGTGCTTCATCAAATCGCGCTCAGGCACACCGCGTCCGCAAGAGTGATTAAACTTAAGTGTCCAGATTGACGCGAATCACTTCGCGGCCCTTGTACTGACCGCACTTCGGGCAGACGCGGTGCGGCAGACGCGGTTCCTGACAGTTCGGGCAGACGGTGGTCTGCGGCGCGCGCAGCGCATCGTGAGCGCGCCGCTTGCCGGTGCGCGATTTGGAATGACGACGTTTCGGATTTGGCATGATTACTCCTAAATTTAAGTGACGAGTGACAAGTGACAAGTAAGAACCTGAGCCTCGCTCGTCAGCATCCATTTATTACCCGCCCTGATTTTTCAAGGCTGCCAGCGCGCCCCAGCGCGGATCCACCGCTTTTGGCGGGCAGGCACACGGCCCGGCATTCAGGTCCGCCCCGCAGTTTGGGCAGAGCCCTTTGCAATCTTCGCGGCAGAGCGTGCGGACGGGCAAAGCCAAGAGGATTTGTTCGCGCGCCAGTTCGTCGAGATCAACGGAGTCGCCTTCGTATACGGAGAGCGCCAACTCCTCGTCGAGCAACTCGGTCGCCTCCGACTTTTCCAGCGCCGCCGCGTCGGAGACGTAAGCTACGTCGAACGGCGCTTGCAAAGGAAAGCTGGCCGGCTTCAGGCAGCGGTCGCAGGCGATGTCCAAGTTAGTCGAGATGCTGCCTTGCAGCCTCACCTCTTCACCTGTGCGCGTCGCACGGCCCGAAACCTCGGTCGCGGAAGTGACCTCCGCGCGCTCGTCTTCGAGTTGCAACTCGCCTTCGCGGTAGGTGTGCGAGAAGGTTCGGCCCGGTCCCTTCAGCTCTTCGACTTCGATCCTCATCCTCGGCCACGCCCCACTGTTGCGAACGGCCCGAAATTAAGCCTCGGGCACAAAAGGTGCAATTATAGCGGCCAAAGCACGGGTGTCAACGTGCGGTCACGGATTCCAAAGTTTATTCATTTTCACCGCACTCAACTTTGGGAGAATGAATCGACCTTGACGGATTCAAGCGCATCTTCGATGAGCAACGCCGCCAAACGCTCGTCGCCCACAAGCAGCAATCCCTTTCTGATTTCGCGCCCCGCTCCGAGAAAAGACGACACAATGAATTCGTCGGACGCTTGGCCGGCCCGCGACTTGGCGGAGCGTGTGACGGGCGGCGCGTCGAGGCCGAGCGCGCGGGCCAGCGAGAACAGTTCGCGTGCCTTTCGGGGCTCGCCCAGCCGCGTCTGGATCACCCCGGCGAGGAACAACGCCACCGGGTATCGCGTGTCTTCGCCGAGCGCCTTTGAGACGTAGCGCCACGCGAGTTCCTCGCGCCCGAGCACGTGGCACGCCAAGCCAACCACAAAGTTCGCCTCCGGGCATGGCCGCGCGGACAGGGCGCGCTTGAACTCCACAAGAGCCTGCCCCCAGCGCCCTTCACTCGCGCGCAGACGCCCGAGCGCGTATGAGCCGGCGAAAGATTTTTTCAAACTTTTGACCGCTCGCCGCAACAGCCGCACGGCCTCGTCCGTTTCGCCGCCCACGTCTACCAAGGCAAGGCCGAGCAGCAAAGCAGCCCCGGCGTCCTCTGCGTCGGCCCGCGCGGCGCGTTCGAGGTAAGCCCGCGCGAGCGTCATTTTTCGCGCGCGGAAGTGTTCGACCCCGATCAGCAGGTTGAGCGGCGCGCTCTCGATGGCCTGAGCCGCCGCCCGCTCCAGCAGCCGCAATCCGTCGCGTCGCTTCCCCGCTTCGACTTGCAAGAATCCTTCGCGCAGAAGCGGCTCACAAATATACCGCTGCTCGGCGTCCAAGCTTTCGAGGACGGACGCGAGTCTCCGCTCGTCCCGTCCCTCGGCTTCATCGCCAACTTCCTCACGCTCGCAGGCGACACGCCACGCTTGGAGCACCTGCTTCTGCTTGACGACGCCGACTTCGTCGAGCGCGGCGAGCAGCGTTTCCAGCAGCAGGTGTTCGGCGTGCGTCAGCTTCGCCTGTCGAAGCAACAAGT
>JBOGOY010000447.1:0-4488 GCA_050748185.1 Pyrinomonadaceae bacterium | reverse complement strand
CGCCTCTTCGTAAGAGCGCCCCGAGCGGTATACGCGATCACTAATCAACGCATCGAAGGCGTCGGCGACGGCGAAGATCCGCGCGTTCAGATCGATGTCGTTGCCGCTCAAGCCCCGCGGGTAGCCCGCCCCGTCCCAACGCTCGTGATGCTGCCCGACGACGCGCGCCGCGCCTTCCAAGAACTCGATGCCGTTCAGAATCTGACCACCGAGAGTCGGGTGCTGACGCATCTTCACCCACTCTTGTTCGTCAAGCTTGCCGGGCTTGCGTAGGATGCAGTCGGGGATGCCGATCTTCCCGATGTCGTGCAGCATCGCCCCAAATTCGAGTGACCGCAGTTGCGCCGCGTCGAGCCCCATCGCGCGCCCCAAGTGGAGGCTGAAGCTGACCACCCGCTCGGAATGGCCGTGGGTCTCTGTGTCGCGCGTTTCCAGAGCCGTCGTCAGAGCCTTGAGCGTCATCCGGTAGGCTTCTTCCACACTGTCGAGCGCACGGTTCAACTGCCCCGTGCGCTCGGCCACCGTCTGCTCCAGACGCGCCTCGTAACGCCGCTTCTCTTCGCGCAGGCGGAAGTGCTCCAACGCGCGCCCGACCGCGAGTTCAACTTGATCCAAATCGAAAGGTTTCAGGATGTAGTCGAAAGCGCCGGCGCGCATCGCCTCGATCGAGACCTCGATATTCTGCGTCCCGCTGACCAACATGATGACCGTCTCGGGAGCGAGCCGGCGCATCAGCGGGATCATCGCCACCCCGGTCATTCCGCTCATCATCACGTCGCTCAGGACGAGTTGAAAACGTTCGCCGGGCAGCAGCGCGAGCGCCGCTTCGGCTGAAGCGACGGTCACGCAGTCGTAACGATCCGAGAGCAGTTCAGACAGTAAGTTTCTGATCTCCGCCTCGTCATCAATGATCAGGATGCGTTCTCTCGCGCCGTGCGGTTCTGTCATCTCATTCGTCCTTTCAGGTCGTTTGTCAGAAGCTGCCTGCGCGCGTTCACGGGCGTTACCGTTCAGGGCGCGATGGCCTCTCGTCAGCGGGGGCGTCTCGCCGACATCAAAATTAGCAATAGTGACCGAGTGACAAGTGACAAGAGAAAGACGGTTCTGGCTTATCACTTGTCACCTCTCACTCGTCACTGTTTTAACTTGCCAGTCAATCACTGTTCACCTGTTACTTCCGAGTAGATTGTGACCGGACGTTTATCATCTCGGCCGGGGGTCTTAGAAGCCTACCGTTTTGCAACTTGCGGGCCGCGCCGCCGGCCCATACCTCCCTTTCGATTTTGGCCCATTCGACCTGCCTTAAACGAAAAATGCCGACGCGCTCGCGTCGGCATTTCGACACTCGATGTCGAGTGAACGGCGTTTATCAACTCCTCAGGAAAACACGCTCAGCATTTCGTTCAATTCGGGCTCGATCTTCGCCCAAACTTCGTCCAATTGTTCCGTCCCTAAACGGAGCGCGATGCCCGATTCGGTAAACGCCGGAATAGTATCCGCCGGGCCGCGTAAACCGAACCCGTGGGAGATGGCTAAGCTGTCTGCTACGTCTATCACGCGCGAAATGACGACCGAGCCCTTCGACTCGCCCGGGTGGTGGTGATTGTAGATGGCGTAGCTGATTTCGTCGGGGAAGTTCCAGCGTTTCGCGACCAACGCCCCGACCTGCGCGTGCGTATAGCCGAAAATCTCGCGCTCCCGATCGAGCATCCCCTGCTCGTCTTCGCAACTCGCGCACGAGGCGTACAATTCCGCGTCACAACTATTGAGGATCAGTTTGCCGATGTCGTGGAGCAGGCCGCAGATGAACGCCTCTTCGCCTCCGTTGAGTTTCAATTCGCGTATCAGAGCGCGGGCCGCCACGCCGACCGCCAGCGAGTGAATCCACAGTTTTTTCATCAGCGCTGTCTGAAACTTCTTATCTTTCAGGGCGTCTGCCGTGGCCGAGACGACCGATAACAGATTGAGCGTGTGATTACCGAGGGCGTTAACCGCCATCGGGAGAGCCGTCACGCGGCGCTCCAGCGAATACATCGGCGAGTTGGCGGCGCGCAGCACACGCGCGGCCAAAACCGGGTCTGCGCCGAGCGCGTCGGCGATGGCCCGCGTCGAGGCGTTGACGTCCTGTGTCAGCGAAGCGACGCGCATCGCCGCGCCGGGGAGGGGCGGCAACTCGGTCTGCACCACTTTCTCGATGTCGAATTTTGCAGTCGCAATCATGCTTTTTAATAGTGTCGGGTGTGGGATTTAATGCCGTTTCGTCGCCGGGTTAGAATCCGGCCAAAAGGTTTATCGGCGGAAACGCCGCAAACTTAAGAAATTACTTGACCCACCGATACCGGCCCCGTGTGGGCGGTGAAATCGCGCGCTTTCCTCTTCCTTGCCCCCTCTGCACACAGGTTTAGCCGTGTCCTTAATCCGCCGGAAAATTCAAAGGCATTCTGTTTGCTTGTGACCTGCGATCCCGGCGGCAGGCCTCTGCCAATGAGCCTTTCAGATAACCGCCTGCGACGCATAGTTCGACTTTTTATGGCAACCAACGCAACCGACCGCCTGCTCAACTCGGCCAACCAGTATTCACATCTCGCCGTCCCCCTCGCGGCGGTGGTCATTTTGCTCGTGCTGCTCGTCCCGCTGCCCCCGATGCTGCTCGACGTGCTGATCAGCCTGAATATCCTCATCTCGGTGCTGGTGCTGCTGGTCTCGATGTACATCATGCAGCCGGTCAAGTTCTCTTCCTTCCCGAACCTGCTGCTGCTGACGACGCTCTACCGTCTGGCGCTCAACGTCGCCACCGCGCGCCTCATCCTGACCCACGGCGAGACGGGTGAAGGGGCCGCCGGCTCCGTCATTAAAGCCTTCGGCGAGTTCGTCATCGGCGGTAATTACGTGGTCGGCGCGGTCATTTTCCTAATTCTGCTGGCAATTCAGTTCCTCGTCGTCAACCACGGCGCGGTGCGCTCTTCGGAGGTGACGGCGCGTTTCACCCTCGACGCGATGCCCGGCAAACAGATGGCTGTGGACGCGGATCTCTCCGCCGGCATCATCGACGAGCACGAGGCCAAGCGCCGGCGCGCCGACATCGGTCAGGCCGCGGAATTCCACGGCGCGATGGACGGTGCAATTCGCTTTACACAGCGCGACGCGGTGGCCGCCATCCTGATCACGATCATCAACATCGTCGCCGGCTTCGCCATCGGAGTCCTCCAGCACGGCATGACGTTATCCGACGCGCTGAAGACTTACACCATCCTGACCGTCGGCGACGGCGTCGCGGCCGCCGTCCCGTCTCTCTTCGTCTCCGTCGCGGCCGCCGTCATCACCACGCGCTCGGCCACCGAGACGAGCATGGGCGCGGAAGTAACCTCGCAACTCCTCGTCAACCCGCGTCCGATGTTCATCTCGGCCGGCGTCCTCGCATTTCTCGGCATCCTGCCGGGAATGCCGCACCTCCCGTTCCTGCTGCTCGCCGCCGGCGCGTGCGGCGTCGCCTATCTGTCGCGCACGCACGCCTCACGCACAGTTGACCGCGAGGCCGAACGCCAGAGTGCCGAAGCGCAAGCCGCCGCCTCGACCGCCGCGAAAGACGAGAAACTCGAAAACGTCCTGAAACTCGACACGCTCGCCCTCGAAGTCGGCTACGGACTGATCCCGATGGTCTCCGCGGGCGACACCTTCCTCGGCCGTGTGCGCGAAATCCGCCGCCAGATCGCGCTCGATCTCGGCATCGTCGTACCGCCCGTACACATCACCGACAATCTCCAACTCGCCCCGCGCGAGTACGTCGTCTTGCTGAAAGGCAGCCGCGTCGCGCGCGGCGAGTTATACCCTGACAGCTACCTCGCTATCGATCCCGGCGCGGTGCGCGAAGTGATTGAAGGCGTCGATACCACCGAGCCGGCTTTCGGAATGCCCGCCGTCTGGATCAGGCGCGAGGGCGACCGCGACCGCGCTCTGGCCGCCGGCTATACCGTGGTCGATCCGGTAACGGTTGTCTCCACGCATCTCTCGGAACTCATCAAGCGTCACGCTCCGGAAATGCTCGGGCGGCAGGAGACGCGCGCCCTGCTCGACTCGCTTTCGGAGACGCACCCGAAGACCGTGGAAGAAGCCACGCCAAAGGTTTTGAGCCTCGGCGAGATTCAGCGCGTGCTGCAAAATCTGTTGCGCGAGCGCGTCCCCGTCCGCGACCTCGCGACCATCCTCGAAGCCGTCACAGATGCCGGAACTTTGACGCACGATGTCAACGCTTTGACGGAAGCGGCCCGCCAGAGCCTCGCCCGCACCATCACCGACGGGCTCTCGAACGAGGGCGGCGAACTGGCCGTGCTGACGCTCGATCCGCGCCTCGAACACCAGTTGACGGATCGCCTCGGGCTGCACGGAGGCGCGCCGACACAAGTGTTAGAGCCGGATTTCGGCCGCGCGCTGCTGGAAAAAATCGAGACCGCGGCACAGGCCGCGATCCTCTCGCGGCCCGTGCTGCTC
>JBOGOY010000446.1:0-4488 GCA_050748185.1 Pyrinomonadaceae bacterium | reverse complement strand
GGGCTCAACTCACCGCGCCGCTGACGCGGCGGAAGTCGGTCGCCTTATTCTTTGATCACTATCACCTCGCCTTCCGCAGCCCGACAACTCAAACGTCCTGCCTGAGCGTCCTACACGTCAGTTCGCAAGTGTCTATTTTGTCACCCGTTCTTCCGTTGTCTCGATTTCACTCGACGCTCACACAAAGGCAGCCACTCCTGATGAAACTCAAGCCCGCGCTCGCACGTCTGTTGATGCTGACGATGCTGCTCACATCCTTACCGCCGACGCCCGCACACACCGCATCCATGCAAGACGAAGAAGAGATCACCGACGACGAACCCGGAGAGGATTTGCGTTTTCGCCTCAGCGAAGGGACGGAACAAGTCGAACGCCCGACGCCCAACCCCGGCGCCCCCGCCACGCTTCTATCGGAAACAGAGACCGCCAACTTGCTGGCCCGCCTGCCCGCCCTCGAACCAGACGCGGGCGACGCGCAAGACTTCAAACTCCGCGAAAGATCACTGCCGCCGCCGCGCGCCGGAGAGACGATCCGGGCCGCATTCGCCCCGCCCGCGACAGACGCCCCGCCGGCTCCCGTCAGGACCACCGCGTCGCTCGAAGTCACACGCTTTGCCCCCGAAGGTGAAGTCGAATTAGCGCCCGCGTTGAGCGTCACGTTCTCGCAACCGATGGTCGCCGTCGCCTCGCAAGGTGAAGCCGTCGCGAACGTGCCCGTCATACTACAGCCACAAACGAAGGGCAGTTGGCGCTGGCTCGGCACGCAGACACTTGTCTTCCAACCCGAGACGGAAGGCGGACGGCTGCCGTCGGCGACCAACTACACCGTCAGCATCCCCGCCGGGACCAAATCAGCGCTCGGCAACGCCCTCGTAGCGACTAAAATTTTCAACTTCGCGACGCCGCCCCCGACACTTAAGCTTTCGCACCCGAGTGGCGAGACACAGCCGCGCGACGCGCTGATCTACTTGGAGTTTGATCAGCGCGTTGACGCCGCCCGCGTGCTCGAACGTATCAAGCTCCAGCCAGCCGGCGGCAACACGCGCCTGCGTCTTGCCACCCCGAAAGAGATCGCCGCCGATCGCTCGATCAGCGAACTCGTCAAGCAGGCGCAAGCGGGGCGCTGGCTGGCCGTTCGCGCCGAGGGCTCGAACGGCACGACGCGAGACGCCCTCGCCTCCGACGCGAACATCAAAGTCGTCATCCCGCCCGGCACGCCTTCCGCCGAAGGCCCGCGCGCGACGGTCAAAGAACAGGGCTTTGCTTTCAAGACCTACGGCCAATTGCGCGTTACTGAGACGCAGTGCGGCTACGATAAACGCTGCTCGCCGTTCGACTCGTTCACGATCCATTTCAGCAACCAACTCGACGAGAAAACTTTCCAACCTTCGCAAGTCAAGCTCACGCCCGACATCCCCGGCGCGGTCATCACCGCCAGCTACAACTCGATTACGATCGAAGGCGTAAAGCGTGGCCGCACCAATTACACCGTCGCGCTCGACCGGGCGATCAAAGACACTTTCGGGCAGACGCTCGCGGGCGACAACAAAATCGTCTTCAAGGTCACGACCGCCGTTCCGCGACTCTTCACTTTGGGCGAAGGTTTCATCGTGCTCGATCCGGCGGGCCGGCGCGCCTTCACGGTGTACAGCGTCAACTACCGCCGGCTGAAAGTCTCGCTCTACCGAGTCGCGCCCGACGACTGGCAACAGTTTCGCCGTTATCAAGCGGAACGCTATCAAGGAAAGAAACCTGTTTCGCCGCCCGGCAAACTCGTCTCCGAGAAAGTGTTTGACGTGCGCGCCAACCCAGACGAATTGACCGAGACGGCGCTTGATCTCTCGCCTGCGCTGACAAACGGTTTCGGTCAGGTCTTCGTCAAGGTCGAGGCTTTAGAAGACGCTCAAGCTCAGAACCAGCCGGTCAACGTCTATGCCTACCGGCAGAACAAAGCCGAGTCGTGGGTCCAGTCAACAGAGATCGGGCTCGACGCCTTTGCCGACGCGGAGCAGTTGGTCGTGTGGGCCAACTCGCTCAGGGACGGCCGGCCACTCGCGGGCGTTAACGTCACGGTTACGCCCGATAACCTCGCCGGCCAATCCGACGCCGCCGGTTTGACGCGCCTGAGCTTCAAACAGCGGGCCAATGACAGAAAGTATGAACTCCCTTTAATCGTTGCCCGGCGCGGTCAGGACGTGGCGCTCCTGCCGCAAGATTATGACGACTATTATGCCGGCACTGAGAACCGGAGCAGTTGGCGCACCTACAACTTGACTGAGACGTTGAGTTGGTACGTGTTCGACGACCGCAAACTGTACCGCCCCGGCGAAGAGGTGAACGTCAAAGGCTGGCTCCGCAAAATCAACTTGACCGCGAACGGTGACACCGAGTTGTTCGCGGCGGCGGGCGAAACCGCCAACTACGTTTTGAAAGATTCGCAGAGCAACGAGATCGCGAAGGGCAGCGCAAAACTGAACGCGCTCGCCGGCTTCGACCTCAAGCTGCAACTGCCGGCGACAATGAACCTCGGCAACGCGCGACTCGAATTCGAGTTGGAAAAGCATGGCGGCGAACACACACACTTTTTTCAGGTGCAGGAATTCCGCCGCCCGGAATTTGAGATCACGGCGCGCGCTTCGGAAGCGCCACACTTCGTCGGCACGTTCGCGACGGCGACTATGACCGCCGCTTACTTCGCGGGCGGGGGGCTGGCCGAGACAGAGGTCAACTGGAATGTCTCGTCCATGCCGACGAACTACACGCCGCCCAATCGCGACGATTACACGTTCGGCAAGTTCATCCCGTGGTGGCGCGACGATGACGACGATGACGAGGATGGCGACTCATCTGATAAGACGTTCGAGGGGCGCACGGACGCGGCCGGCAAACACACGCTGCGAATAGATTTTGACGGCGTGACGCCGCCGCGCCCTTCGCTTGTCACGGCCGAGGCGCGCGTGCAGGACGTGAACCGTCAGGGGCTCGCCGCGCAGACGACGCTGCTGGTCCATCCATCCGAGGTGTACGTCGGATTAAAGTCGGCACGCACGTTTGTGCAGCAGGGCGAAGCGTTCGACGTGGCGGCGATTGCCACAGACCTCGACGGCAAGGCGATGCCCGGCCGCGACATCCGCCTGCGACTCGTGCGGCTCGATGACGTCCGCGAAGATGGCGAATGGGTGCGGCAAGAGCGCGACGCGCAGGAGCAAGTTATTCAAAGCGGCGCGGACGCGGTGCGCGTGCGTTTTCAAACGAAGGAAGGAGGCGCATACCGCTTGACGGCGCAGGTGCGCGACGAGCGCGAGCGTCTGAACGAGAGTGAGTTGTCGCTGTGGGTCGCGGGCGGGAAGTTGCCGCCACAACGCGAGGTCGAACAAGAGGAGGTCGAGTTAATCCCCGACCGCAAGTCTTACGCAGCGGGCGACGTGGCGGAGATTCTCGTGCAGTCGCCGTTCGCCCCGGCCGAAGGTGTTATGACGCTCAGGCGCTCCGGCCTGCTCCGCACCGAACGCTTCGAGATGAGCAGCAACTCTCACACGCTGCGCGTGCCGCTCGAAGAAGCGATGACGCCGAACGTACACGTGCAGGTCGATCTCGTCGGCGCGGCGGTGCGCGTGGACGACGAAGGCAACGCACAGGCGAACCTGCTGAAGCGTCCCGCGTTCGCATCCGGCGAAATCAACTTGGAGATTCCGCCCGCCGCGCGCCGCCTGAACGTCACCGCGACGCCGCGCGACGCGGTGCTTGAACCGGGCGCGGAGACGGTTGTTGATGTCGAAGTGAAAGACGCGCAGGGGCGCGGCGCGCAGGGCACGGACACGGCAGTGGTCGTCGTTGACGAATCCGTGCTCGCGCTGACCGACTACAAGCTCGCCCACCCGTTGAGCGTCTTCTATCCGGCGCGCGAAGCGGGCGTGAATGATTACCACTTGCGCGAGAAAGTGATGCTGGCTGACCCTGAAGATGCGGAGTTTCTCGCTGAAGACGGAGCGGGCGGCGGCTCATTGGGGAGATTGGCGACAACAACAGAAACGGTGCCAGTGTCTGCTTCTATTGAGGCAATGAAAGTTCGCGAATTACCACACAGGGCACGCCCAAACAGTTTCAAGTTGGGCGGAGCCGACAACTCTGATGATGCAATCCAACTCCGCCAGAACTTCAACGCCCTTGCCGTCTTCGCCGCGTCGCTGCCGACCGACGCGAACGGGCGCGCTGAGGTCAAAGTCAAACTGCCCGACAACCTGACGCGCTATCGCGTGGTGGCTGTCTCCGTTGCGGGCGGCAAACATTTCGGCGCGGGCGAATCGGCCATCACCGCGCGGCAGCCTTTGATGGTGCGCCCCTCGCCGCCGCGCTTCCTCAACTTCGGCGACCAAGCCGAGTTCTCCGTCGTCGTCCAGAATCAGACCGACGCAGCCTTGAGTGTCAACGTCGCCGTGCGCGCCACCAACGCCGACCTGACGGCGGGCGCGGGCCGCCGCGTTAGCG